>JBAVBF010000672.1:0-15523 GCA_049586115.1 Thermoanaerobaculia bacterium
CGTATCGATGTACACGAAACCGAGTGTCCAGCGTCCCGACATGAGGCGAAGAAGTCGGTGCTGAAGAACGCCCGGTTGGGTATGAAGGAGTGCTTACCGCGGTTGACCCGCAGGTAGTCGCTGTACCCTTCTGCAATCTATCTTAGGTGAAGGTTGAGCGGGGTGATGCGCACTTGGCCTGTCGCGCCTGCCGACCTGATTCGTCGGCAGGTCGTAGAGCTCGTGTATCAACCGGAGACAATCGCACCAGCCAAGATCCCCGCAATGCCACGCGGATGCCGCCGCGGAATTCTGCGCCGCACCCACTGTTCAGGTTTCGCCCTGCGGGTGTATAACTGCGAGTTCCAAGCGAAGAAGGAGTTCCACGAAGATGAACACATTTGACCGCGCTGACGTCGTCTCTTTCGAAGGTGCTCAGGCGATGATCGCCTCCGACGATGCCCTTCGTGCGGCGCTCGACCGCGTCAACCAGCTCGACTTCACGATGCTCAAGCGGAAGCTGATGGAGGAGCACAACTGGACGGCTGAGTTCATCGACGAGGTGGAGTCGCTGTACCGGAAGTTCCTCGCGCTGAACGCCCGCTACCCGGATCAGAAGATCTGTCCGACGGGTCCGATCGACTCGTTCTGGCACGCGCACATCCTCGATACCCGCGCCTACGCAAAGGATTGCGAGGTCGTCTTCGGCCAGCTGCTGCATCACTTCCCGTACTTCGGCATGCGCGGACCGGAGGATCAGGCCGCGCTCGAGAGAGCGTTCCGTGAGTCAGTCGAGCTGTTCATGTGGAACTTCGGGATTGACCCGACGGCAGGCGACATCCTGGCCCGGAGCTGCTCGTCCCAGCGATGCCCCTAGATGATTCGACCGTCGAGCGCCGGACCTTTTTCAACGATCCGGCGCTCGACGACGAACTGCCGATCGTCAACGAATCGGTCTGGTCGGCGCTGATCGCGCACATCGAGCGCGACGCCGTGCAGACGCCGACGGTCATTCTCGATATCGGCTGCCACACCGGCGGATTGCTCCAGCAACTCAGCCGCCGCTTCGGTGCTGCAACGCTCATCGGAATCGAGCCTCTCGGCGCCGCGCGGGTGGCCGCCGCGGAGCGGCTGACCGGTGCCGCCGAAAACGTGACTCTTCTCGATCCGGCCGACTGGGGGCGCGTCCCCGCTGCCGGGATCGATCTGATCACGAGCCATGAGACGCTCTATCTCGAACGTGATCTGCGCAGCTTCATGGGCCGCATTCGTTCAGCACTCATGAATGCTGGTGCCGCGTACATCGTGCTCGGTTGCCACGCGGAAAACCCGCTCTGGCAGCAGTGGAAGCCGCAACTCATCGCGGCGGGGCATCGCGTCTACGATCACGCGCCGCTCGAGATCATGGAAGCCGCTGCCTTTGCAGGCTTGCTGCCGTCCGTGCAGCCTCTGCGTCGTTCGGGATGGGTCACGTACAACCCGCTCCGCGCCGAGTTCCGGTACCCTGACGTGCACACAATGTTCGAGCATCACTACCGGCACAAACTGATCTTCCGTCTGCGTATCGCTGATGATGGGGCCAGTGCTGCCAGAGATTGAAGTGGGCCTCGGGCTGAAGGCAGCCGTGGACCGGCTCGCGGCGGGCTTCGGAAGCATTGAAGAAGCTGAGATGCTGGCGTTGCAGTCCGACATCGCCGCGCCCCTTCGTGCAGATTCAGCGTGGCTGATGTTCAGTGACGCCGTCACCTCGTTCATAGACCAGCGCGGGTATGCGGTCGTGCGAGGTCTCGAAGCAGATGACGGCCGCTCGCTGCTGATCCTCGGTACCGTCTTTCGCGGGTCATTCGACACGTACAAACCGGGCAGGATCGTGAAGCGTTTCCGGATGTCGCCGTGGACGACGGAGCTGTCGCACACGACGCGTGCCGGTGACTTCCACACCGACGGTAATGTCTCGGAGAATCCGCCGCTAGGGACAGCGATGCAGTGCGAACGAGAAGATCCGGGTGCGCCGGAGTACGCGGAGCAGCGCGTCGCCTTCCTGCCGGATTTGCTCGCGCGGCTCAGGAGCGGCGACGAAAGCGACGCCACAGCGCTCCGATTCCTCACTGAGGAAGAGATCGCGATGACGCATGAACGTGCGTCGACGGTGTGGCGCGGAAGACTCGTCCAGAACGGCAACATCCGTTATCACCCGCACACATTGAGAACCGCCGACGCCCGGCTCAATGTGGCACGACCCGACCTCGACTCGATCATCGCCACCATCCACCGCGCTGCACGAGATGCATCCGTCCCTTTCCATACGGCGCCCGGCGACACCGTGCTCGTGTCGAACCGCACGGCTCTCCATTACCGCGGCGCGTGTTCCGTGCGTTTCATCCGCTTTCCAACCGAGTTCGAATCCCGCTCGTTGTATGTGCTGCACGTGAAAGAGCCAGTCACATGACGAAGACGTCTGAGGCGATCGAAGTCGTCGGCGCTGACGCCAACAACCTCAAGAACGTGGACGTCAGTTTTCCGTTGAAGAAGATCTCCGTCGTCACCGGCGTCTCCGGCTCCGGCAAAAGCTCGCTGCTTGCGGGCACCCTTGCGGCCGAAGGCAGCAGGCGCATGCGAACGTTCCTCGGCTTGTCGCAACAGGAACTGGAGCGGCCCGACGTCAACGCGTTCATCGGTCCTCTTCCACCGACAGTCCTCGTCGGGCAGCGCGGCTTCCGCCCGAGTATCCGGACGACCGTAGGCACGGCGACAGGGTTTCTCGGTGTCGTGCGCCGGCTCTTCGTGCTGGCGTCGGTGCCGTACTCGGAGCGTGCGAAGAGCGATGTCCCGTCGCCGTCGCCCGAGTCATACGCCACCTGGCTCGCGAAGCACTACCGCGGCGAAGTCGAAGTGTGGGCGGCGCCGGTTCGACAGGAAAGGACCGACGGCGTGGTGGCGGTGAAGCGGCTCGCGCAGCATGGTGTCGAGGAGGTGATCGTTCGCAGTGAAACCGATCCGCCAAAGTTTCGCGAGAGTGGCCGTACCGTTGAGACATCGCGATTCGCCGGAGTCAACGCGAACGTGCGGCACACGATCGAAGCGCATATCGGATCGGAAGAGATCAAAGGTGCCGCTGTTGCGCCGCGGCTGCAGGAAATCATCGAGCGCGCATTTCTCGCCGCTAACGGCTCTGTCATCGTGACGCTTCCGGCGTCAACGGACCCTGACCTCGCAGGTCCGTACGGACCGCGCCTCGATTCGATGAAGCATTGGGTGCATGCCGAGGACCCAGCGGTGTTCGCCCGCGCAACGTCGCACCTGTTGTCGTTTAACGCGCCCGAGCATGCCGACAGTGGCGCGTGCCCGGAGTGTGCTGGAACCGGAACCGGGCGGCAGTTACGCGAAGCTGCACTCATCGCCCATCCGGATCGTTCAATGCATGATGGTGCGTTCGCGATCTGGACCGAGAAGAACTACAAGTACGTCAACATCCAGCACGAGACGATCGGAGGGCTCCGCGGTATGCATGGCTTCGCGCCCGACATACCGTGGTCGAAGCTCCCTTCGTCCGCGCGCAACCTGATCCTGAACGGCAGCGGCAACGAGCTCGTTTTCGATCGCGATCGCTCCGGCAAGAAGTTCGGCGCGGCGCGTCCATTTCCGGGATTCCGGAAGGTGATCCTCGACAAGTCCGCCGCCGGAACGAAGATCGCGGACCAGTTGCTGACGTTCGTTGAAGTCGGTCCATGCGAAGCGTGCGGCGGATCGCGGTGGTCGCCACAGGCGCGCGCACTCCGTGTCGCAGGACACGGCCTGAGCGAGATCCTCGGGATGACATTCGCGGAACTGGAGCAGTTCGCGGCGGAGCGCGGTGCTTTTGCGCGAGCGCTCGATACAGACGCGCGCTCGCTTGTGGAGGCTCTGCGGCGGCATGCGCACTCGATCGTGCTCGTCGGCCTCGGGTACCTGACGCCGGATCGCGGCATGCTCGATGTCAGCGAAGGCGAGAGCCGCCGCATCCGGCTCGCGCGTGTCCTCGATGCCGGGGAAAGTGGTTTGTGCCTCCTGCTCGACGAGCCTGCACGCGGCCTTCACGAATCGGACCTCACGCGCCTTTCCGCCGCATTGCAGCGCCTCCGCGGCGCGCATACGGTCGTTCTGAACGAACACCGTGAACGGCTTTGGGACGCTGCTGATTGGCTGATCGAAGTCGGTCCCGGCGCGGGTTCCGCGGGTGGAGAGATCACGTATTCCGGCCCGCCTCGACGACGGCCTCCCGCGGCATCAGAAGATGTCCGGCGCGCGCAACTACCAGTTGATGAAAAGCATCCAAGCATCAAGATCCGCGGCGCATCGATTCACAACGTCGAAGGACTTGACTGTGAGATTCCTGTTGGCCGCCTGACCTGTATTGCAGGGGTCTCGGGCTCCGGGAAATCGAGCTTCGTCCGAGGCGTGCTCGCGCCCGCGCTGCTGCAATTGACGGGTGATGATGCCGACGATTTCGCACTGCGCCGCGGCAAGTGGCGCTCCATCAGCGGCGCGGCTGCGATCAAAGAGGTCGTCGCGCTCGATCAGACGATGCCGCAGCCGAACCGGCGCAGTCTCGTGGCGACGTTCAGCGGCCTGTTCGACGACGTGCGAAAGGTCTTTGCTGCGTCACCCGATGCGAAACGGGAAGGACTGACGGCGTCCGACTTCGGCGTCAATGCCGGCAACGGCCGATGCGACGTTTGCGCGGGCGCCGGCGCGGTCTCCGACGGCGATCTCTGGTCGACGTGCCCTTCGTGCGGCGGCGCGCGTTACGGCCAGCGAGTTCTGGCGGTTCGCGTTGGCGGCGTCAACGTGCAGGAGCTGCTCGAAACACCATTCGCGCAACTCGGCCCGTACTCGGGAACGTTCGGGATTCCGCCCGCGCTCATCGACGCCGTCTGTGAGCTCGGGGTCGGCTACGTTGCGCTCGGCCGCCGCATCGACACGCTGAGCGGCGGGGAAGTGCAACGCCTGCGGCTCGCGATGCGCCTCGCACGCGACACCACCGGTTCCATGCTTTTCATCATGGATGAGCCGGCAGTCGGTCTGCACGCTCGTGACGTACAGCGGCTGGCCTCCGCACTCGAACGTGTTGTGGACGGCGGCCGCAATACAGTCGTCATCGTGGAGCACGATCTCCGCCTGATCGCATCCGCCGACTGGGTGATCGATTTCGGCCCGGGCAGCGGTCCGGAGGGCGGCAGGATCGTCTTCGCCGGAAGGCCTGAAGAACTGGCGCGTGCGAAAACGCCGACGGGGCTCGCCCTCGCGGGCAAGCTGACGACAGTGAAAGATCAGCCATCGGAAAAACAGAGCGCCAGGAAACGGAAGCTTCCGGTCGAGGAGCAGGTCATCCGGACGCACGCGCTTCTCCGCACGCTCATGACGGGAGACGCCAGTGTCGCCGTCAGCGACGATTCGGTCATTGAACCGGTCGTCGTGGTCTCAGACCGGTTGTGGTCCGAACGGGACGCATGGGAAGTCGGCGGGCTCGATACCGAGGTGCCGAAACTGCTCCTCGACGTACAGCGTCCCATCGCGGCGAATCCGTTTGCGGCGGTGCTCGACGGGTGGCGGGAGAACCCGAACTGCTGGCTCGCCATTCAGCCGTTCCTCACGGACATGCAGACCTGGGGCACGGCTCTTCCGGAGTCCGCTGTCCGTGCGGTGAAGTCTCTCCTGGCGAAAGAGGGGCTGCGACTCGTCAACACCGCAGGGGCGACCGCGCGTAGCGAGGACATTCACGAGCTTCGCGCGACAGGTGACCGCTTCCAGCCGCGCGGTGAATCCGACGACGCACGGTTGGCGGCACTCCGCGACGCGTTCGCGGTCGGCGCGCGCTATGTGGAGCTACGCGACGAGAAAGGACGTCTGCGCGCGACGGCGTCGGATCGTCTTGTCGACGTGAAGCGCGCCATCGTCGGGCCGATGTCGCCCGTGCCGGCGCACTTTACGCGGCACGATGCACTCGGACGCTGTCCAATGTGTCGTGGCCGCCGCGTCGTCAGCGCGCCCGATGACGCACTGGTGGTGGCGAACCCGAAGCGGACGCCGGATGATGATGCGTTTCTCACTCCGGAGGCCAACGCCGTCATGAAAGGCGTGCGACAGAACGAGCTGAAACCGTTTCTGCGGCGCCTGGCGAAGGAAGGCCTGTGGGATGCGAGCACGCCATTTGTACGCCTCGATCCTGCGGCGCGCGATCAGATTCTCTTCGGTTTCTGGTCTCGCCCTGGCGCAGGTTCGTTCCTGAAACCGGGCGGCAATCCGTCCGAAGTTGCATCCTGGCTGCGCTGGGATGGCTTGTACCGGCGCGTGCTCGAGGAAGCAGATCGGAGCCGTGCTGCGGAGTGGGCAGCGAGCATGCGCGACAGCACGCACCCACTGCGGTGTCCGCGATGCGCCGGCAGCGGTTTGCAGACATTCTCGAAGCTGCTCAACGTGAACGGCCTCTCGTTCGATCAATGGGTGCGGTCGGCTCCGCGCGCCATGTATGACGCGATCGATAGCCTCGAAACAACGACGCCTCGGCAGCGGAGGACAAAGCAGCGCATCCTCCACTGCCTCGCGCCCTTGGTCAAAGCAGACGCCGAAGGTGCGGCTGCCGTCGCCAGGCGGACGGTCGAATCGTTCACAACCATGGATGCGGTCGACGCCGACGTAGTGCCGGAGAACTGATCGATGTATCGCCTCTTTCGCGAGTTCGCCCACCGCTACGACCTGCATACGCCACCCGGCCACTACAAGCACGACCACGCTTTCGTGATCGCGGAAGCATTGCGAGTCGTGCCGCAGAACTGCCGGTTGCTTGACGTCGGCTGTGGCACCGGCGTCTTCCTTGAGGCGGCGCTCGCATCGGGCATCGACGCCTATGGACTCGATTCAGCTCCGGAAATGATCGACGTCGCCGCGCAGCGCGTGGGCGCCGATCGGGTGCGCGTCCAGCGCATGCAGGACATTGACGATGTCGAGGCATACGAGGTCATCTGTTCGTTGTCGTGGACGATCCACTATGTGGAATCGCGCGCCGAACTGGAGGACGTAATCGCACGCTGCCGCCGCGCATTGCGCCCTGGCGGGCTGTTGATCCTGCAAGTCGCGAACGAGGACGCAATGACCGGCGCGGTCAACGTCGACGTGGAGCCAGGACCGGCGGGTGAGCCCGACGACACATACTTCATTCACCGATTTCGCCCTCTACATGACGTAGAGCATCGGGTGATTGCGGATTACGTGTACGCGAGCAGGGCGACTGGAGATTTGCTGACGGAGCAGCATCACCTGCGCTTTGCGCACCCGCCTACGGTCGCTCACGCATTCCGCAATGCTGGATTTCAGCAAACATGTGTGATTAACTCGACGAACGTTTCCCCTTTCATAGTCGACAGGCTCGCCTGAGATCAACTGCCAGGCGACGGAGGCATCGCTTGGCAAATACGGCAGACATGAGCGGCGTGGACACGGAGTCTCTGGATCCGAGGCAGTTGTCGCGCGACGAGTTGGACATCCTTCTAAGGATTGAGCAGCGGCTGTCTGAAGTATCAGTTACGGCACCTAATGATCGATCAGCGAGTCGAGACTGTTCTGACTCTGCGCAACCGACTCAGTTCAAGCCCACGTACCTAGCCGCGGTGGAAAAGCGGTACGAGCGGGTGTTACTCCTTGATGGCGGCAGAGGAACAGGGAAAACGTCTTTCCTCTTGACACTCATCAGACGTTGGCATGGCGCTGCCGGTGTTCTGGATACGCCAGCATGGCTCACTCCCGAAGATGAAAGCCGGCTGTCGGCGCAAAAGAGGAAAATGTTTCCGGCATCTGTGGCTAGTGGTGCACCGAAGAACATTCGGGTGATACGCATCTTGGATTTTGATCCACTGCCTCCGGGCATGCCTCTAATCGCGGGAATAGTGCAGGCGTGGCGTCCGCTGGTTGAGCACTATGACGGGAAGACGTTTCGCTCGGGCGAGCTGTGCGACGACTTCGAAAGCCGCCGTTTGATGGACTCATGGCATTCCGTGTTCAGAGTGGCTGCCGGTTGGTCGGCGATCGTCGGCCGACACGGGTTAGTCGAGCAGGTCCTTGAAGAGGAAGAGCAGGTCAGGGACTGGCAAGACCTTCGCGGGAAGTGGCTGTGGTTCGTGAATGAAGTGATCCGTGTGGGGAGATGCCTGAAATCAGATCGCGTTGACGATCCACCGGTGTTCGTCATCGTCATCGATGACGTCGACTTGCAGGTTCAGAGAATCCGTGAGTTGCTCCCGGCGCTTCGCATGCTCGCGCACGAAAATGTATTCTTTTTGATCGCCGCTGATCGTGACCATATGGTCGACATGCTGAGGTTCGAATTCCTCGGCCAGCAACGCAAGTTAGCCGCGGCTGGAGGCGATAATCGCGCGACACCGAAGGGTTCAGAAGATTGGGCAGCGGTACTGGCAAATGCCGCGTTCGAGAAGGTTTTTCCGACTCGGAACCGCTGGCAATTACGCAAGCTGTCGTTGCCAGCGTTCCTCGAGTTTCCGAGTCGATCGAATGATGTATTTCCTACACTGGCGAGCCCACAGGCTAACTTTCAACAACTACTCACGCCGATCGTGCCTAAAGGCCCCCTGACGCCACCGGAGGTCCGAACGGCAGATAAGATCATATCCGGGTTGGCGAACGCCGCAGCGGCGGTTGCTATCGATTTGCCGGCGCTGTCGTATCGCTCAGCGCGGCAGCTGTGGGAGGCGATCAGCGAGAAGGGCGACGCAATTGAGACCGCCGGAATCGAGCCGGCTGCGACTGAAGCCGCCCCAACTGAAGCCGCTGCAGCTCAGGCGTCCGATGTGCTCGCGGGATTGCTGTCCGGTAATTCTGATGAACCTGCTGTAGTGCGGCACGATTACAATAAGACCATTCAGGTTCCGGGCATAGGCGAATTGACTGCATTTTACCGTCCGGGCTTCATGGATCCGGGTGAATACGACGTCGTGGTGAGCGCGCAGCCCGACTTCTGGTTCATCTCGACGGACGGTAAGATCACGTCAATGCGCGAGAGCCGCGGTCGCGGATTCAACTTCACAGCCGGGCTGATCGCGAAGACTCTGCAAGAGGCTCAGTTCGCCGTCGACGCGACGGCGCTTAAGTGGGAAACGTACCTGAGTCTTGCATGGACCTCGTGGCGAGATATCCCGGCGACCTTTGCTTGGACTTGGCATAAGCATCCACGTCCCGATGAACTGCTAGAACACACCGCCACGTGGTCGGGGTATGCCACGAAAATCTACGAGAGGACGAGGCTTCGCGAGCGACACGCATATGCTTGGATTTACTTCGAACGTGAACGATGCGCTAATCCAAGCGGTGCCAAAGACCCTGCGGAAATGCAGCAGAGGAAGAGTTCCCGTGGACAGACCTGCTACGATTTACCCAACCCTCAGATGGCGATGACGATGCCTTGCGCGACATAGACGTGTGGGAAACGGTCACGCTACCGTTGTTAGCGCGGCCTGAGATCGGATTGCCGCCGGACGTTCAAGCGCGTTTACTCGAACCTGTCACGGGTAATCTCGAGGCAAAGCGGAGGCTTCGCGTTCAGCGGCATCGACTCATGACCGACGCGATGTTTGTCGCGGGGCTTGAAAAAAGGCGCGTCAAAAAAGAGTTGCCAGGTGAGGAGTTCGTGAAGCAGAAAATGAATTACGTCGATCAGCGATATGAGGATCTGAACGACAAGGTAAATCACTGGAAGAAAATAGTCGAGAGCGACAAATCAGCACGAACCGTAAGAAAGCCTCGGCGGTAAGTTGGACCGGAATGCTCTTTGTGACGCGCTTTATGCGGAGAGGCTGGCAGGCCTCGTACGCGACGTTGATGGATTCTTGCGAGGCCGAAGGGGCGTGTCCGGTGCGGAGTTGGACGAATATGGCCGGAGGCGTGCCGAGCCAATTCGAAAAGCACTCTCCGGTAGCGCTGCCGATGTTCAATGGGCGATGTGGCGCGTCCAGGAGTTCTGGAATGCGGACCCGAGGACGCGCGAACAGACTCGGATCGTTTCGATCCTGACGTCGCACGCGCGCCGGCTGCTTCGCTCGGATGGCGCTGAGATCATTTTGGCCGTGGACCGCGAAGCGCCCGGCCGTGAAGTTCTTCGATGGCGATTCATTTCACTCGCCATTCCGCCGAGCATCTTGATCGCCGCAACGACGCCTGAGGGGACTTCTTCGCCGCCTGCGGTTCGGGTGCTGCATCGCGGCATGGCGCCGGATGCCGTGGTCGCGCACCAGCACGTGCATCACGCGGCCATGGTTTCTTTCGAAGAGGTGTGGGCAGCGCTCCGCCTTCGAGCTTTCCTTACGCCGGGCAGTTACTGGCAAGGCTTCCGCGATAGCCGAGCATTCTGTCCAGGCTTGCATCCAGGGAATTGCATCGGCGGCAGAGCGAAAAAGGAGCGCGACTGCGGGAAGAAGTACCCGTATGCACGTCACAAACACCTCAGTGAATGGGCATCGATGATTCGTTTGGCGTTCATCGCACGAGGGGTTCTCGATCGCCACCTGGAGCACAAAGGCTGGCTCGCGAGCTGTATCGAATGTGCGTCTGCCCGCCACAGCGTACGCGCTCTGATGAATGGAAGCAGGATTGCCTATTCGGATACCGCAGTTTCCTATCCCTGGCCCGACGAGTTGGTTCGGCTGCGGAGAAAACAACGCGAATACGAGAGCGCTTATGACCGTGGCCGAGACTTCTCACCGGGGAGTGATTTCACCGCCAAACTTGCGACTGGCGAGCGGGTGCTGAGCGTTCGCGCGTTGGAACGCGTTGCGCCGCTTCAGGCGAGATCAGCTGATCCGCTGTACGAGAAGATGCTGCTGCAATATCTCCGCGTCAAATCGGCTGTTTTCGGTCTCCTCGTGCATCCGCCCGGGGAACCTAGCTTGGAAAATTTCCTCGATCACTTTCTTCAGATCAAGGTTTACGCCCCCGACGCAGATATCGTCGTGCCCCGTTCCCCCGAAGAGGCCGGCCTGACTGTAGGCGCGACAGAGTACCGCGTCGCTCCCGACGCTTGGTTCAAAATCTGGCGGCGTGCCGAGATCGAGCGAGAGAATCCAATCAAGCGCGGTCGCAGTCCGGAAACAGGATGGCTCATCCACTTCAAGCGACAGAAGGCCGGCGAAGAGGTGCCGATACACATTGTCGCGGTCCGGTCGATGGAGGCAGAGGCGGACCAGATCGCGCGATATATCGACTCTGATCCTCGCCAACTTACAAGTCTGAGGGGTATTGATATCTGTGGAGTGGAGGAACTGCAGCCGTGTTGGGTCGTCGCCGACACCCTTCGGCGGCTTCGGAAGCGGTCGCTAGCCGCTGCGACCCGCAACGGGCATCTGAAACTCCAGCCGCTCCGACTCACGTTGCACGCTGGGGAAGACTTTCGCTGGCTGACATCAGGGCTTCGCGCGATGGCGGAGCCGTTTGTCTGGAACCTCTTCCAGCGCGGCGACCGCGTCGGGCACGGTATAGCGATCACTCTCGATCCGCGAAAGTGGTGGCAGCAGAAGATGCGGGATGTAGTGCTCGTGAAGAGATTCGATCGCTTTCTCGATCTCGCATTCCTGGCCGAGTACGTTCCGGGTGCGACTCCTGCGCAACAACAATGGCTGCGCGAAGCGTTGACGACAGTGGTGAAAGAGTTGCGCCTCGAGCCATTGTTACGCCGCCGGCCGAGTGAAGCGATCGATGTCGACGTAGTGGACACGGCAAAGAAGCTCTGGCGCTGTCTCGGCACTCCTGTTTGTCGATACCTGATAGCGACGCCGTACTCGCCTCCAAGCGGAAGTGCTCGGCATGAGGAATGGCTGCACCGCTACTTGTGGACACCAAGCATCCATAAGCTTGCTGACGAGGAACTTCCGATGCTGCTCGAAGAAGATGGTGGCGCTACGAGTCGCGGGAGTCACCATGAACGAGAACTCGTCCTCGAAGCTCGGAAGAAGCTGATCCGCCAATTCGCACGTTGGCAGATCTGCATCGAATCTAACCCAAGTTCCAACCTCGTCGTCGGAGGGCTCGACTCGCTGCTGGCGCAGGATTTTCTGCATCGTAGACCCACCAGTCCCGCCGAACAACAGGGCGACGAAACGCTGATGTGGACGATCAGTACGGACGATCCGATCACGTTCTCGACGACGCTTGCAGACGAGTATGCATACGCGTGGGCAGGCATGGTGTTGAGGAAGGACAAACCGTACGATCCTGCCTATGCACGCGCGCTGCTCGATGAAGCGGCTGCGACTTCGATGCGGACGCGGTTTACGATACCGGCCCATGAAGCCAAACGTGACGACAACCGTCGAGGCCGACATCGAACGCGTCGTCGTTGACGTGGCCAGCGCCGCGGTCGGGCGCGACGGCTACTACGTTGCGCGTGACGGCCCGCACGGGGAAAGCGCCGACGAATTCGTGCTGGACCTCGCCCGTTCCCTCGGCGACCTGTATGTGCCACCTGATTGCGATCCCGCCGCGCCGTTGATTCGTACGCAGCCGACGCGGAAGCGCCACGCCGCGCCGTTTGACC
The DNA here is from genome assembly GCA_049586115.1 of Thermoanaerobaculia bacterium. GTDB lineage: Bacteria > Acidobacteriota > Thermoanaerobaculia > Gp7-AA8 > Gp7-AA8 > JADGNZ01. Next base: position 12,554 of record JBAVBF010000672.1, read on the forward strand.
GGCCGGAGCCGATCGGGTGGCACGGCGACTTTGCTACCCATGAGGATCGGCCGGAGCTCAGCATCGTCTACATCACGCGTCCGGATCCCCGCGGGGGCATCTTCGGAGCGTGGCGGCTTGCCTCGGTTGCCGATGTCATCGCGACGCTGCATGAAAGCGCTGATGGGCGGGCAGCGTTCGACTTCCTCACCTCGACACCGCTCCCATTCAACTACAGCGACGACGAAAGCCCGAGGCACTTTGTAGTCTTCGAACGTCGGCGTAACGGCCGTATGGGCATGCGGTTCTACCTGCCTTCGATTCGGCGCGGGTGTATCGCAATCCACGGCGAAATCCCGCCGCGAATTGCGTCTGCGCTGGCGCAGGTGGAAGCCGCCGCAGATCGTGCGGCGCGGATCGTACCCACGCGTGAAGGCTCGCTGCTCGTTACCAGCAACTGGTTCGCTCTCCACGACCGTAGCCAGCAGAGTGTCAGCCGCACGAAAGCGAAACGGGAGGCGTTGCTCTGCTTCGTCAAGCAAATGCATTTGCCGCGCGGTGAGCCGTGATCTTGCAGGAGGCGTCGCCGCCCTCGCCGCCCTCGCCGCCTCGTGCACGTCCCATGCGAATGATCGGCGTCGACTGGGCGACAGAAGAGTCGAATCGCGGAGTTGCCGTTGTCGATTACACGCACGGATCGATGTCGTTAATCGAAGTGTCGCCGTGCACCATAGAACGAGCGAGGTATGCATGCGGACGCCGGCGGTAACCGAGAGGCGCCGTCAGGCCCGCCTACCCGGCCCGGGCGGAAAGGCGCGCGTGCCGGTGCTGGTGGAGATCCCCGGCGCGGGCTGCTCAAGGACCTGAAGACGCGCAACGCGGCGGTCCAACTCGAGCTCTAGGCCTTCGCCGAGATTGACCATCTCCAGGAGCGCATAACCTCGACGTCGACGTCGTTGACCTTCGAGTACATCCCGGTCAGGTAGAAGTTCGACGACAAGATGGTCCGAAGCTCTCGCTCCAGTGAGATCGAAGGTGATGCGTTGGTCCGCGGCGACAGTGAAGTCCGCAAGGATGGTCAGCTCGCGGCCGTACATGGCCACCTCGCCGTGCCGTCTTACCGCGACTCGCTCGGCACGCTCACCGAAGCCAGAATCAGGGACGCGTATGACCCGGTGCAGTCGGAGGCCGTGAAACAATGGCACCGTTCGCGTGGAACATTCTCAATCCGCGCAGTTATTTCGTACGTATGGTCGATCTCGGAAACACGCACCTTGTGCAGAACCTTGTGCGGATCGTTTCGCACTTTTCAGGAGTGCGCAAACAAAAAAGCCGTCAAGTGGCGGCTGTTGAGTGCTTTAATTTGGCGGGGCCGACGAGGCTCGTATTCGTACAACCTTCGACGGCTCAGTAAGTTGTTGAAAACACGATACGCCAAACCGGCTGAAATCTCAACTTTGGGCTGGTGAGGGTACGTATCGATGTACGCGGACTCGCGAAGGGGGAAAGGGGAGACTGGCGATACAGCATCCATCACTCGCGGATGATTGCCCTGCGGCGTCGAGCACGAATTGGTACGCCAGGATTCCTCGAACGTCGCGGCCAGCTCAAGTTCGACAAGGCTGCCTCCGTCGAGTGCAGCGCGCACGGCCGGCGCAAACTCGAAGGTTCCGGTACCGAAAGCGCCCCGGGGAATTGCCGGGCTGTGTGAACAGTCTCGCCTCCATCCGCCCGTGTGAACGCTCCAACGTGGGCTGCTCGGAGCCACTCCTCACCTATCAACCGGAACGCGCCGGTTTCCTTCAGCGTGAAAAGTGTGGGTTCACCCGTCGAGCCTAGCGTTCAACGCCCATCGTCGCAAGCGCACGTCCATGAGGTCGCAGAATCGAGGCTCGCGCCGCGGACCATCACGAAGGGAACTGCATCTCGTGATCTATGAAGGTGATTAGCTCGTGAAACCGACGGGCCAATGACGCGCTAGGCGCTACTCTTGCCATACCTCCGGCATTCCTCTACCATAACAGAAGTCCCTTCATAACCCGCCCGCCAATCCTCTGCCTCCAGTTAACCCCACAAGTTGAGCAATCAGAACCTTCTTTAGAAAGGAGAGGGATGACCATGCCCATTCTACGCCGTCACAAATCCAATTGCGAGGTCTTCGAGGCACAGATGCATCGTTGGATCGCTCTCGGAATGGGCGACGACCGCGATTTCATGAGGCTAATGCCGCTTGTTCGCGGCACTAAGCGCTTCCTGTTGATTCCTCGCTACTCTTACGCAGAACACTTCGCGTCATTGATCAAATCCATTAACGTGAATGCACAGAAAGGAGTAGACCTGTTTGAAGACAACCTCATTCGCGACACCGCGAAATGCGGGCGCGCGTACGTCGCTCTCGATTTCGACGACGGCAAGCTTGGGATCGATAGATCTGCGCGAGCCATCTGCAAGGAGCTAACTAGAAAGGAACGTCTGCCTAGTAGCGCCTTCGAAGGGCTTGCTCACCTACTTCTGGTGCCTCAAGCAGCGCCCCCCGCGTCGCTCTGGGTGCTCGGCGGATCCTATTGCGGCACCAGAGACTATAAGGCCGCTGTGCTGTCGGAGCCAGGCCGCATCGTCTTTGCCGACATTGACGGAGCAATCAGCTACCGAGATACGGCGGTGGCGTCGTGCAGCAGGCGTCTTTCGATGTGAAGTTCAACCTTTGCCCCACGCAACATTGCGTGGGGGTTTTTTCTAACGACGCCCGCGCAGTCGGCACTTCTCACATCGCATCCAACGCTCTGCGCCGTCGCGCCAGATGGCACAACATTCCGTGCCCAAGAGCGGCGGTTCATACCTTCATATTACGTGCAACAAATGAGCGCTAGACGACGGACAGCCGACGGCCAGCATAGGCCAACAGAACATCCTCAGATGTAATATCCAGCGACGACTTCTTAGGCCTACGGATAAAATCGTCTATTACATGATCCAACACCGCCGTCAGCT
>JBAVBF010000673.1:0-6101 GCA_049586115.1 Thermoanaerobaculia bacterium
TCGTAGGCTTCGATGACAATCTGATCGCTCTTCGGCAACCGAGGAAAGTAGATGCAGTCCTCGTATTCGTTGAGGACATGAGGCTCGTACATCTGCACGGCATCGTGAACGTCGTCGATGCGGATGAGCGGATGGCCGCGCTTCTTCGCGCGCTTCTCCGCTTCGAGCATGACGTCGCCGGTCCACGCCACCATCGTCTCCGTGAACTGCTTCTTGAACGCCGTCCCATCCTCGGCATCGCTCGGCCACATGTGGCGGGCCATGTAGACCTGCACGTTGCGCGAGAAGACGGCGTTGGAGAGGTCGTTGTACTTTTCGAATGCGGCCAGCTTTTCGGCCACGATCGATTTGATCGTGGCGAATTTTTCGGTCGACTTGGCGGCGACTGCACGCGACGCAACCGCAGGCTTGCTCGCTCCGACGATCCCCGCCCACGCCGTTTTCATCTCCGCGCCGTTGATCTGATGCTGATTCTTCGTCCGCGTATCACGATCGGCGTGTTGGAGCGCGGCGAGGGTGATGAGGTCGACCGATTCCTTGAACAGCTCGACCGCTTTTTCATCGAGCGGAAGGAGGTTCGTGCCGTCGACGAACGCATCCTGCTGAACGGAGAGAATCGCGCGCAATGCATACGCGACCGCGCCGTACTGGCGTTTGTCGCGGGCGGTGATCTCGATCTTTTGCGTATCGGGGAGGACGGTCCAGTCGCCGCCCGGCGTCGCGACGTACGGAATCGCGGCCTGCAACACGGGACGAAGCTCGTCGACGCCGATCTGCGTCTTTCCGTTCGCAGCGGCCGTCGCCTTGATCCACACATCGCGAATCAGCCGCTTCTGCAGCGCGATCTTTTCGGCGCGCGCGTCGAAGTCGAGCGACGTGCCGTAGATGAAATCCTCGAGCCGGTTGGCTGTGGCGTAGCACTTCGGATCGCGCTGCGACTCCAGCTGGTCGATCTCTTTGATGATGGTGGGAACCTGGGCGAATGTCGACACGGCGAAGCTGACGCCGAGCGCGACGTACGCGAGACGGATTTTGGACATGGGCGGATTCTAAACCTGTTCACGCGGAGACGCGGGGGCGCGGAGAAAGGCCGCTCCGTGTCTCCGCGCGTCCGCGTGAAAAGGTTAGACTTCCGTAATCCATGCAGTCACTTGCCGATCTCTATGACCGTCACGCATCGCGTCTGTATGCGATCGCGCTGCGGATCACGGACGACCGCGATGCGGCCGCGGATGCTCTGGAAGCGGCGTTCGTATCGCTATCAAAGAATGCGGCCGTTGGAGACCCCGCGGTCTACCTCGTCCGCGCCACCCGCGACTGCGCGCTGGCCAGACAAACCCGACCGGCGTCGGCGACCGTAGTAGTGAACGAGCCTTCCGCCAGCAGCCTGGTGGAGGACGCCTGGTACAACGGCATGACTGTCAGCGATCTTGCAACGCGGTACGGCATCAGCGAGGCGAACGCCCGCGGGATGCTGTGCGATGGAATGGCAGAGCTGCGCATGAAGTTTGCGGCAGGAACGAAATGACCGACACCCTGACACGCGAAGAGCTGAGTTTCCTCAACGGCATCGTTGGTGACTCGATCACGCCGGTCGATCCGCCGGCCTGGCTGCGCGCCCGCATCCTCGGCGCGGTTGCGGAGACTCCGCAGAACACACGGACCGTCCGCGCGAATGAAGGGCGCTGGTTCGATTTCGTTCCGGGCGTGACGGTGAAACCGCTGTCGGTCGACGTCGAGCGCGATACGGCCACGATCCTGATGATGTTCGCGCCCGGCGCGCGCGTGCCGTCGCACGATCATGCAGGCGCCGAGGATTCGTTCGTGATCCGCGGGAGCTGCCGGATTGGGGAGTCGTACCTGCTCACAGGCGACTTTCATCACGCGGATGCGGGGACGACGCACGCCGAGATCATCAGTGATGAGGGGTGCGTGCTGCTGCTGGTGGTCGATCGCGAAGACTATTTAGCTGCCTGATCGCTGCATCGAGTCTTTCGCCGGTGATTGTTGCTACGTTCGCGTCGTATTCGTTCAGCGTCTGCGCGAATTTTTCATAGAGGCGTTCACGCGGAGCCGCGGAGTCGCGGAGAGAATCAGGCACCCATGGCAGGTCGACGTCGAGCAGGAGATAGAGGTCGGCTTTGCGCGCTTGCGCTTCGCGTTCGATCCACTCGGGGCAACTTCCGTAGTAGTGGCGGGCGTAGACGACGGTGCTGATCAGATCCGTGTCGAGGATTACGAGACCTTCGTTCGGCGCGGCGTCGAGCAACGCCAGCTCGCCTCTCGCGATCGGCTCGACATCATCCGCCGTCAGCTCGCGACCAACGGCCGCCGCGTATTCGCGCGCGAACTCCGGCACCCACGACGCGTTGTAATGACGCGACAACTCCTCGGCGAGCGTCGTCTTGCCGGTGCACTCCGGGCCGATCAGGCAGACGCGTAGGAGCTGCGGCGCCAATCGATGAGTCCTTTCACGCAGAGGAAGACGAAGAAGGCGTAGAGGATGGCGGTCGGATAGAGCTTCTGGTCGATGAACATCACCACGTAGATCACGTCGACGATGGCCCAGATAAGCCAGTTCTCGACGATCTTCATGTTCAGCATGTATTGGCCGACCAGGCTGAACGCCGTGGTGAGCGCGTCCCAGATCGGCAGCGAGGCGTCGTGCGCGGTGAGGCGCAAGAGCCAGAGCAGGATCAGCGTGATCACGGCTCCGGTCGACATCAGCACGGCCCACATTCGCGGCGTGGCGCGCGTGATCGTCAGCTCCGTTTTGTTCGCGCCGCCGTGCAGCCACTCGTACCAGCCGTGGATCGACATCACGAAGTAGACGACCTGCAGGCCGGCGTTCAGATAAAGGTGTGAGCGCCAGAAGACGATCAGGTAGAGCAGCACGCTGATGATGCCGGCCGGCCACGTCCAGATTTTTTCCTTGATGGCCAGCCAGACGTTGGCCAGCGTGAAGACGACGGCGACCAGCTCCAGCGGTGTGAAGGCCGAACGGATGGCCAGCCAGACGGTCATGAAGGTCAACGCCGGAAATCTACCATCACCGAGGCGTTGCGGGTGGCTTGCGGGTAGTAGTAGGAGATGCCTTCGATCGTGCGTTGCGCCGTGAGAAACAGGTAGCTGTAGCCGCTCGGGAAGACGCGTTTGTTGTTGAGCACGTTGTTGATTTGGACGCGAAGATTGACGTTCCGCGCGAGCGCGAACGCGCCATTTGCTTCGAACGTCGTAAACGCCGGCGCGACGAACGAGGCGTTGTTCGTATTGTCGAGATACGAGCGTCCGACGTGTCGCGCGGTGAGTCCGAAAGTGGTCTTCGATGACGGGGTGAACTCGATCGTTTGATTCACGATCAGCGACGGCGTCAGCACCGGATTCACGTCGTGGAACGTGATCGGCTCGACGCCGGTGGGGATGCCGTTCCCATCGTAGACGTCGTAGAACTGCGTCCAGGTGTGGATGCGATTGCGGCTCGCGTTCGCATTGCCTCTCAATTTCAGCCGCGACGCAGCCTGCCATGAGTATTCGACCTCGATCCCCCGCCGATAGCTGCGGTCGACGTTGCGCCGGAGCAGCGCGCCGATCGGTGAGAGCTCGCCGGTCGAGGCGATCTCGTTGCGGAACTCCATCGCGTAGACGTTCGCGTGGATGCTGGACGATGGTGCGCGAAAATCCCAGCCGGCTTCGAAATCGAGCAGCCGCTCGGGGCGGACGGCGTGCAGGTCGTAACTCACCGACGCGTTGTCTTCGCCGCTGAAAAGATCGCTGCGTGCCGGCTCGCGACGCGAGAGTCCGGCCGAGGCGTAGATGCCGGATGTTGACGTCACGTCGTAGCGCGCGCCGATCTTCGGATTGAAGAACGTCCAGCGGATCGGATCGATCGCCACGTCGCCGTGGTAGTGAAAATCAGCGGTGCGCAGTTGGGTGTCAGAGTAGAGATGCCAGCGCGCCGCGTCGTAGCTGAATTTCGCGAACGCGTTTGCTTCGCTCTTCGTGCCGTAGTTCGAATAGTTGTTCCACGAGTCGAGCAACTGGCCGATGGCGTCGCGCGTGTGCTCGCGCCGGAACTCATTCACATGAAGACCGTAGTTCGCCGACCACGCGCCGCGCGCGGTGCTCAGCGTCACCATGCTGCCGAGGAGCAATCCGTCCAGTCCGTATCGCGTCCGAATTTCGGGGATCCCCGACTGCAGGTCATACCAGCCGTAGCCGCGCTGGTAGTAGGCGGATGCGGTCATGTTCGTCGACGGAGTGATCGCCCGCAGGTATTGCAACTGCGCGAGGTCGTAACCGAAGCTGTCGCGGTCACTACGGCCGAACGGATTCGCGCGCAGGTTCTCCTTCAGCGTGTCGGAATCGGCGGCCAGAAACGATTGCTGCGTCCACTCATGCGCCGTGAATCCCGTCAACCGCAACTGCGAGTCTTCATTCTGCTTCGACGCGCTGACGAACAGATTTCGCGCGCGATATCCGGACGATTCGCGGAATCCATTCGACTGATCCGCCGACAGCCGCGTGTAAAACGCGTAACCGCCCGGCAGCGCGCCCGATTGATATCCGACCGTGGCCGTCTTGCTTCCGAACGATCCGATTCCGATCTCCGCGGATGTTGCTGACTCCGACGACGGCGCAATCGACTCGAGATTGATCGAACCTCCGAACGATGGCGAGCCCACCGTCGATGTCCCCACTCCGCGCTGCACCTGAATCGATTGCAGCGACCGCGCGAGATCGGGAAAGTCCGCAAAGTACGTGGTCATGTCCTCGGAATCGGCCAGCGGGACGCCGTCCAATGTGAAATTCAACCGCGTCGGACTGATCCCCCGCAACGTGATGTACGAGTACCCCGACCCACCCACGCCCGCCTCGGCGTACGTATCGATCGACGGCGTATCGCGCAACAGCAGCGGGATGTCCTGCCCGTAGTAGTCGCGCTCAATCGTCGATCGATCGACGTCGCTCTTCGTCACCGGCGTCTTCCCCTCGGCGCGAATGCCGCTGACGACGATGCTCTCCGCCAGCCCCGGCCGCAACGTGATGACGACGTCGTTGCCACTCGCCGCGCTCATCGCCGCCGGCTGAAATCCATTCCGCGTGACGACGACCGTGTAGCTGCCGTTTGCGACATCGATCGCAAACCGCCCCTCGGCATCCGTCATCGCGCGCTGGCCATTCACTTCGACATCCGCATTCGCGACCGGATGCCCGTCGACCGCACGCACGACTCCACGCAACGTCGCCGCGGAAACAACCATGGGAAAAACGAGAAGAAACGCGAGGATCCGAACCACCTTCATGGAAATCCTTCTGCCTTTTCCTACGCCGGTCCTAACCGGGTCAGGTTCAAGGGTGTGATCTCAGGCCGTTCGACGGCCACCCCTAGGCAATCGCGAGATGGTAGCACCGCGAATGTCCGGCGGCGAAGCCGTCGTAAGAACCGTAGCCCACAGTTTCAACTGTGGGAAAGAGAACGTGCGTGGTCTTGTGAGCCCGTCTTGACGGGCGAGAGAAAGCTTTCTTTCGCCCGCTGAAGCGGGCTCACACGATCGCAACGGTCCGGTTCCCACGGCTGAACGCCGTGGGCTACGGTTCTTACGCAGGCTTCGCCAGCGGAAAGCCTACGCGCGGATCGGCACGATCTCCGTTTTCGACAATCGGTTGAAGCGGAGCAGGAGCAGGATGGCGACCGCGGTCAGGCCGGCGCAAAGGCCCCACCACAATCCGACGATGCCCATGTTGCGGTGGAAGCCGAGGTAGAGGGCAATCGGGAGGCCGATCAGCCAATGGCCGACCAGGTTGGAGGCGAGCGGGAACGTCGTGTCTCCGGCGCCGCGGAGAATGCCCGCGCCGATGGCCTGCAATCCATCGGAGAGTTGAAAGACGGCGGCGATGAGCAGGACGGGGACGGCGGCGGCGATGACGGATTCCTGATCGGTCAGCAGACGGGCCACTTCGCGCGGGAAGAGGGCGAAGATGGCCGCGCCGACGAGCGTGATGACGATACCGCCTGCGATGGCCGCGAATCCGGCCGTTCGCGTTCGCGGCTGATCGCGCGCGCCGACCGCGAGTCCGACGCGGACTGCGCCCGCCGAGGC
>JBAVBF010000674.1:0-8183 GCA_049586115.1 Thermoanaerobaculia bacterium
TGACGTGGAACGATTCCCACTCAGCCGCGACAGTCAGTCGGCGCCTCCTTGCGAAGGAGGCATTATCACGTCTTCGCGAAACCGATCTCGCGCGCGTTCCGCGGCGACGGCGTCAGCAGCGCGCGCAACGCGCCGAACATCTCGCGAAGATCGTCGTCATGATCCGTCACCCGGTGTTCAAGTGCGTCGAGCCGCTTCGCGGCCTCTGCGTGTCCGCGCGCGTACGCACGCAAGCGAACGAACGCACGGATCACGAAGACGCTCATTTCAACGGCACGCGGGCTGTTCAAAACGGAGGCAGCCATCAGCGCACCATGTTCGGTGAAGGCCCATGGAAGGTTGCGCCGGCCACCGCGCGCGTTCTTTGAGGTCACAGATTGTGACCTCAAAGAGTTGGCCTCCTTGATTGTCAGCTGAAACCGGAAATCGGTCGGGAAGCGACAGGATTTCGCCTGACCGCCTGGTTGAGCGCTTTCGTCAGCACGCCATATGCGGAAGCGAGATCCGTGTCGAGCATCACGCTCTGACCCGCGTATCTCGAGGATCGGAGGTTCAGGTGATTGCCGCGCGAGCATCTTCCTTCCACGCGGAGCTCGTTTCGTTCTTGTTGCCATGCCATCTGTATACCTCGGACGCCCTTTATCTCCGAGGCACGGCTTCTTCCTAAGGTGCACCTCTCAATCTCCTCTACAGGCAGTAGCGCTCGCGCTTGTCTGTATGTGGTCACAGCCTATGACCACATACAGAACAGGTCGAGATGTTTGAGGTCACAATTTGTGACCTCAAACAGCGGACTCAGAGCGTACCGTGGCGCGGCCTATCATCTGTCGAGGTCATGCGCGTCCTTCTCTTCGTTTCCGCGATAGCCCTCACTCCCACGCTCCGCGCGAGCGACTACGTCGCCGACAGCGCCTGCGGAAGCTGTCATCAGACCAAGTACGCGTCGTATCAGGGTGTGGGAATGGCGCAGTCGATGCGGCGTCCGCGTGCGGATGTGCTGATCGAAGACTTCCGCCATGCGCGCTTCTTTCATAAGCCATCGCAGAGTTGGTTCGAGATGGTTTGGAACGATGGGAAGCTGCTCTTCCGGCGGTGGCAGATCGATGCGAGTGGACGTCACATCAACGAGATCGAGCAGCAGGTCGATTGGATCGTCGGATCGGGATATCGGTCGCGCGTCTACTTGTATCGGACGCCGAGCGGCGGACTGTTTCAGTTGCCGGTCGCCTGGTACTCGCAGGAGAAAGCGTGGGGGATGGCGCCGGGATATGACCGCGCTGACCACGACGGCATCACGCGATCGGTGCGGCGCGAATGTCTCTTCTGCCACGACGCGTATCCGGACGTCGCCGCCGACACGCACTGGTCGCCGCAGCGGTTTCCGGCGGCGATGCCCGAGGGGACTGGGTGCCAGCGGTGTCACGGGCCGGGGGCGAAGCATGTGGACGCGGCGATGGCCGGCGACGGAAATGCCGCGGTGCGCGCCGCCATCGTCAATCCGGCGCGGCTGCCGCCGGCGTTGCGCGACTCCGTCTGTTTTCAATGTCATCTGCAGCCGGCGGTGGCGATGATCGGTCCGCGGCGGTTCGAGCGCGGCGACTTTTCCTTTCGTCCCGGCGAAGCGCTTTCGGATTACATGCTGCACGTCGACATCGACGAGCCCGGACGTCCGCGCGAGCAGCGCTTCGAGATCAATCATCACGCGTATCGACTGCGCCAGAGCCTCTGCTACATCAAGGGCGGCATTACGTGCAGCACCTGCCACGATCCGCATCAGCCGCTGAAAAAAGATCCCCGCCTCGCCAACATCGTCTCCATCTGCCTCGGCTGTCACACGCGGCACACGGCCTCGAATGATTGTGTGCGTTGCCACATGTCGCCGCGCCGGGCGCAGGACGTCGTGCATGTCGTGATGACGGATCACAAGATTCAGCGCCGTCCGCTGGCGAATCTCACCGCGCCGCTTACCGAGCATGAAACGACGATCGATCGCGTCGAGTTTCTCGATCGCGCTGCAGCGCCCGAGGGGACGTTGGGTGCGGTGTACAAAGCTGTTGCGGTCCTGCGTGCGACACCGCTCGATCCCGACGCCACGAATTTTCTGAGCAAGCATCTCGACGCCACGCCGTCGATCGTTCCGCGGCTCGATCTCATTGCCGCGCAGATGCAGCAGCGTCAGTTCGTCGCCGCGCTGGCATCGATCGGAGCGATCGGTATCAGCGACCCGCGCGTTCGCAGTTGGCGCGGAACGGCGCTGCTCGCAACGGGATCGATCGCGGAAGGAATCGCCGATCTTCGCGCAGCGATGGAAGCCGATCCCGAAGTGCCGGAGTTCCAACTCAACTACGGCGAGGCCCTCCATCGAACGGGACGCGACACCGAAGCGCTCCCGCCGTTGACGCGAGCGATCGAACTGCGGCCCAACCTCGTCGCCGCATTGCTGTTGCGTGCCGAGGTGTTCACGGCCCTCGGACGCGCGGCTGACGCGGCCGAAGATCGCCGCCGTTCGCTGGCCATCGATCCGCGTCAGTCGAAGAAAAAATAGCTCTGTGGTTCAATCCGCGTGATGCCCGAGAACTTTGACGTCGTGGTCATCGGCGGTGGAACTGCCGGACTGGTTACGGCGTCCGGCTGCGCGCGGCTGGGGCGCAAGGTGGCGCTGATCGAGCGGGAGAAGCTCGGCGGCGATTGTCTTTGGACAGGATGCGTGCCGACGAAGGCGCTGGTCGCTACAGCGCGGCTCATTCATCAGATGTCGCATGCGGACGCCTATGGACTCGATCCGCAACACGTCCGCGTCACGCCGAAGGCGATCATGGATTCGATGCGTACGCAGCGGCATGCCATCGAGCATCACGACGATCCGGAAAAGTTTCGCGCGCTCGGCGTCGATGTCATTTTTGGCAATGCGCGGTTCGTGTCGCGCAGCGAAGTCGACGTCGATGGACGCAAGCTCGCGGCGAAGGACATCGTGATCGCTACCGGAACGCGCACCGCGATTCCGCCGATCGAGGGGCTGGCCGAGCACGGCTTTCTCGATCACGCCAGTTTTCTGAACCAGGACGCCTTCCCCGCCTCGCTGCTCATCCTCGGCGGCGGCGCGATCGGAATCGAGTTCGCGCAGCTGTTCCGCCGTTTCGGCTGCGAGGTCGTGGTCGTGGAGATGGGCGAGGAGATCATCAACAAGGAAGATGCCGACGTCATCGCGCGCGTCCGGAAGATTCTGAACGAGGAAGGGATCGTGATTCGTACTGGCTGGTCGGCGAAGTCGGTCCGCGCCGATAGCGGCAAGAAAGCGGTTCGCATCGAGAACGCGCTCGGCGAAACGACGGAGATTCGCGTCGACGAAATCTTCGTCGCCAGCGGCCGCCGCGCGAATACAGACAACCTCGGACTCGAAACCGCGGGCGTGAAGACGGATCGCGGATTCATCACGGTCGACAAGTACCTGCAGACCTCCGTGCCGCGCATCTGGGCCTGCGGCGACGTCCACGGTGGCATGCAGTTCACGCATGTGGCCGCGTACGAGGCGGTGAAGCTCGTTCGCAACATGCTTTTTCCGGGACGCTCGGCCGTCACATACGACGACATCCCATGGGGGCTGTACACCGATCCCGAGGTGGGTCATATCGGGATGACGGAACGCGAAGCGGTCGAGAAACATGAAGGCGTTCGGACCTACAGCGTTGAAATGATGGACGTCGATCGCGCGGTCGTCGATCGCACCACTGCGGGCTTCCTCAAACTCGTCTGCGACAAACGCGGCCGCATCCTCGGCGCGCACGCGCTCTGCGCCAACGCCTCGACGCTCATCGAAACGCTCGTCCTGGCGCGGAAGAAAAAGGTGACGGTATCGCAGCTCGCACAACTCGTTTCGCCATATCCATCGCTTGCCGACGCGCTGCAAAAAGCAGCCTCGCTCTACTACCAGGACGTCGCAAAAGGGTGGCTCGGATCGGCGGGAAAGTGGATCGCGAAGCGGTCGCAGTAGCGCAGTAGGAACGGCATTGGCAATAGAATCGCCCGGATTTCGTAAAGGGAGGCAACATGAAGAAACTGATAGTGATCCCGTTCGCGCTCGTTTTCGCCGCCTGCGCGCATAGCAAAGGACCGATGGCCACGGCCACGCTCGACTCCACGAGCGGCTCGACGGCGAAAGGGACCGTGCACTTTCAGGATGCCGGCGAGAACGGCGTGGAAGTCGTCGCCGATCTGACCGGCGTCCCGCCCGGCGTCCACGGATTCCACGTTCACGAAAAGGGCGACTGCGGCAACAACGGCACCAACGCGGGCGGCCACTTCAATCCGACCGCCATGGTTCACGGCGCTCCCGATGCCGTCTCGCATCACGCCGGCGACTTCGGCAACGTCACCGCCGACGACAAGGGCGAAGTCCATGCTCGCTTCACCACGCACTCGATCACGATCAACACCGGAGCGAATGCCGTCGTCGGCCATGCCGTCGTCCTGCATGGCAATCCCGACGATCTCGTCTCGCAGCCGGCCGGCAATGCCGGACCGCGCATCGCCTGCGGCGTCACTACGCTGATGGGAAGCATGTAGCCATGAAACGGATCGCGCTCATCGCGCTCGTCCTGCTACCTCTCGCTTGCGCCAGTCATCGCGCCGGCACGACCAAGAGCACCTCCACGCCGGGCCGCGGCGCGATCAAACTCACCATCACGCCGAATCCGGTCGTCGCCACGAACGCCGGCGGGAACACATACGAGTTCCCGTTCGATGCTGTGGTGAAGGAGACCGGCGGCCATCCGGTCACCATCGAGCGCGTGACCGCGAACGTTTTCACCGCCGGCGGAATCCCGGTGGCCACCGAGTCTTACGACGCCGCGAAGATCCAGTCCCTCGGCTTTGCCACCGCGGTCCAGGCGAAAGGCGAGATCCACTACCACTTCGTGCCGCGTAAAGATGTTCCCGACGAACGCCTCTTCAGCTCCGTCTACGGTGACATCCGCGTGGAAGGCATCGACGACAACGGCGCACGCACGACCACCACTACGACCATCACGCTGAAGAAGGGGTAACAATTAGAATTGCCCCATGACTGACGACAGCCTGAAACGTCTGCTGGAAGCGAATGCCGTACGGATCGAGAGCGCGATCGACGGAAAAACGAACGCGATCGAGCAACGCATGGACCTCGGCTTCGCCGACACACAGGCGATGATCAAGTTCTCCCACGCCGAGCTCGATCGCAGCGTCCGCTACATGGAGCAGACGCTGCAAAACCTGGAAGATCGATTCGTCGGCCTGCAGACGCGGGTGGATCGCCTCGAAGAAACGACCAAAGTCGAAAACTAGCCTCTCTCCGCGTCTCCGCGTGAAAAGCTTTTCGTCCCTACTCGACCCACTTCGCGATAAACAGATTCATCTCGTGCCCCTCCGGCTGCGCGCGGCTGGAAGCCCAGATCAGGTATTGCCCATCGGGACTGAACACGCAGAAGCCATCGAAGCCCGGCGCCGTCGTGATCCGCTCCCGCCCCTGACCATCCTTCCCCACCGTCCAGAGATCGAAGTCGAATCCCTTCGTATTGACGTTGGACGCGAAGATGATCCGCTTTCCGTCGTTCATAAAGTACGGACAGAAATTCGCCGCGCCGTTGCTCGTGATCGAACGCTGATTCGTACCGTCCGCGTTCATCAGGAACAGTTCCATGTGCAGCGGCTTGACGAGGTCCTTCGCCAGCAACGCGTGGTATTCATCGAGCGCCGGACCGACGGGATGGTTCGCGCGCCAGACGATCTGCGTGCAATCGGCGTTGTAGAACGCGCCGCCGTCGTAGCCTGGCGTGTTCGTCAGCCGCTTCACTTTTCCTGACGCCGCGTCCATCTCGTACAGATCGAGATCGCCGTCGCGCATCGAGGTGAAAATCATCTTCCCGCCCTGATGACACCACGTCATCTCCGCGTCGTAGCCGCTGGTGGTGGTGATCTTCTTCGCGTTCGAGCCATCGACATTCGCCTCGACGATGTCGAACGTCGGATACACCGGCCACACGTAACCCTTCGACATATCGGGCTTGGCCGGACACTCCGCCGCGCCGCCCTCGGTCGTCGCATAGACGATGCGATCGCCCTGCGGATACTTGAAGTAACCGCACGTCGTGCGCCCTTTGCCGCTCGAGACCATCTTCGTCTCGCCGGTGGCGAGATCCATCGTGTACTCCTGATCGCAGCCCGCGCCCGGCACCGTGGCCTGGTAGATGATCTTCGTCCCGTCGGGAGTGAAATATGCCTCGGCGTTCTCGCCGCCGAAGGTGAGCTGGCGAATGTCCTTGAGGTGCTTCTCGCCGTCGAATGTCTTCTCGTACGGCTTGCCCGCCTTGATCACGAGCGACGAAACTTTCGGCGCTGGTACAGCGCCGCCGCCGCGCGTCGTCAGCGTGGCGCGCAACGTCTTCTGTTGTCCCTCGCGGACGACGACGATGTCGACCGTGTCGCCGGGCTTGTGATCCTGCAGCGCGTACGACATGTCGTAGAGATTCTCGATGCGCGTGCCGCCGATCGAGACGATGCGGTCCTTGCCGCGGATGCCGGCCTTGTCCGCCGGCGAACCGGGACGGACGTCGGCGAGCAGCACGCCGCCGGTGGTCTCGGCCATCGCGCTGTAGTCGGGGACCGTGCCGAGGTACGCGCCGTAGCCGCGCGAATCGCCTTCCATCGCGGGCGCCGAGGCAGCGCGCGCGTACTGCGGCGTCGCGCGGCCCGAGGCGAGATGCATCATCACGCTCGTGCCGAAATCGACGACGTGCTCCATCCCCGCGTAATTGAGACTCTCCGCGACATCCTCGGGCGTGTGATAGCGATCGTGCGCGCCGGTGAAGAAGTGCAACACCGGAATCTGCTTCGCGTAGAAGCTGGTCTGATCGGACGGTCCGTAGCCGTCGCCGCTCGACGTCACGTTGATCTTCGCGAACGATGTGGCGGCGTCGACGACCTCTTTCCACTGCGGTGCGGAGTCGCTGCCGAACACGATCAGCCGGTTGTCGCGCATCTGTCCGACCATGTCGAGGTTGATCATCGCCACGACGCGCGGAATCAGCGGCGAGTGGCCGACGAACCACGACGATCCGGCCAGTCCGACTTCCTCCCCGGAGAAAAGCGCGACGACGACCGTGCGCCGATTGTTCACGTCCGCGAGCTGCGTTTTCAAGCGCTCGGCGATGGCCATCACCGCGGCATCGCCCGACGCGTTATCGTCGGCGCCGGGATGAATGGCGTGTTCGTTCGGCTTCATCGAACCCTGACCGCCGTAGCCGAGGTGATCGTAGTGCGCGCCGAGAACGACGACCTGGTTGGCGAGCGCGCCGCGGCCGGGCAGGATGCCGGCGAGGTTCTCCGCGTTGACGAACTGCGGCTTGACGTCGGCGACGCCGCTGATGCGCGCGTCGAGAACTTTCGAGCGCGGCTTCAAATCAGCATCGACACTTTTCTGCCACGCCGTCAGATCGCCGAGCCATTTCTCCGCAACCGACGTTTTGACCTGCAGCACCGGGATGCCGGCCGGACTTTCCGGACCATCATTCACCAGCGGCGGAACTTTGTCCTTCCCTTCGTCCTGCAGCGGACCGGTCGTGAAAATCACCGCGACGGCGCCGCGCTCGCGCGCCTGCAAAACCTTGTAGCGCATGGCCGACCAGCGGCTCGGCTTGCGACCGTCGAACTTCGAGGTGTCGTCTTTCTCCTGCGGCTCGTAGCGCAGCATCACCGCGACTTTGCCCTTCAGATCGATGCCGTCGAAATCGTTGTAGCCGATCGGTGTGGCGTCGATGCCGTAGCCGACGAAGGCGATCGGTCCCGCGAACGCGCCGGGGCTGGAGAAGCCGAGCGGCGTCCAGTCGCCGTCCGCAACGCCTTCGAGCTTGTTGCCGTTGCCAAGCGCGACGCCGGTCTTGATCGGGAACTGCTCTCGATACGAGGTTCCGAACGCCGGTTGCAGTCCGATCGACTTCAAGCGCCCCTCGATGTAGTCGGCCGCTTTGTGAATACCGTTCGTATTGATTCCGCGGCCCTCGGTAGCCGGCGCCGCGAGAAACGCAACGTCCTTGCGCAGCTGCGGTTCATCGGCAAACGCGGCGGTACATACGAAGAGCAGAAGAAGAGTTCGTTTCATGGCGGAATGGTACAACTGCGGCGCGCTGTCATCCTGAGCCGCCGGAGCGACG
>JBAVBF010000675.1:0-6006 GCA_049586115.1 Thermoanaerobaculia bacterium
ATCGTTCGTCACCGTGATCGGCACGAACGGCTCCGGAAAATCGACGCTGCTGAACGCCGTCGCGGGCAGTTTTTTCGTCGACGGTGGCGCGATCTCCATCGCCGGACGCGACGTCACCCGTTGGCCGGAGCACCGCCGCGCCGCCGTGATCGGCCGCGTTTTTCAGAATCCGTTCAGCGGCACCGCGCCGACGATGACGGTGGCGGAGAACCTCGCGCTCGCCGCCCGCCGCGGCTTGGGGCACGGACTGGGAAGCCTGCTGCCGGCCCGCCTCCGGAACGAGCTGCGCGACCGTGTGGCAGTGCTGAACATGCAGCTCGAGACGCGCATGCGCAATCCGATCGGGACGCTCTCCGGCGGGCAGCGCCAGGCCTTGACGCTGCTCATGGCCACCTGGCGCCGCCCCGAACTGCTTTTGCTCGACGAGCACACAGCCGCCCTCGATCCGAAGAGCGCCGACCAGATCGTCCGCCTCACCGAGCGGATCGTGTCGCAGCATCGGCTGACCACGCTGATGGTGACGCACTCGATGCAGCAGGCGGCGACGCTCGGCGACCGGATCGTGATGATGAATCAGGGCAGCGTCCTGGCCGACTACGCGGGCACGCTACGGCGCCACGTGCGCGCCGAAGATCTGGTGCGCCGTTTCGACGAGATCCGGCGGGACGAACAACTCGATGCATCCGCCGCGGAGATGCTGCGCGAGAACTACGTGTAGCTCGTGCGGCTCCCGGTCAGCCGCGCCGCGCCGCCTCGATGGTGGCGACGTCGATTTTCTTCATCGTCATCATCGCGTCGAACGCACGCTTCGCCTCATCGCCACCCGCCGCGAGTGCATCGGTCAGCGCGCGCGGAGTGATCTGCCAGGAGAGACCCCACCGGTCCTTGCACCAGCCACACGCGCTTTCCTCGCCCCCGTTGTTGACGATCGCGTTCCAGTAACGGTCCGTCTCTTCCTGATCGTCCGTCGCGATCTGGAACGAAAAGGCCTCGTTGTGTTTGAACACCGGGCCGCCGTTGAGACCGAGGCAGGGGATGCCGAGAACGGTGAACTCCACCGTCAGCACATCACCCTTCTTACCGTTGGGATAGTCGCTGGGCGCCTTGTGAACGGCCGTCACTTCACTATCGGGAAAGGTGGCAGCGTAGAAGTGGGCCGCCTCGGCCGCGTCTTTGTCGTACCAGAGGCAAATCGTGTTCTTGGGTGTCATGTTCGTTGCTCCTTGTGCGCGATCGGTCGAACGCGTCCGGCGAGTGTACGCAAGTTTTGGACGGAGGACTGCAAGAACGCAACCTTCTCGAGAACTGTGCGTTAGCTATCCCTTCGAAAGCCGTCGTCCGCTTCCCGGGGGAATCCAATGCTGGAGCTTCATGACGTCAGCCATGTCTACGCCAACGGAACTCGTGCGCTCGATCATGTGACCTTGTCGATCCCGCGCGGCATGTATGGCCTTCTCGGGCCGAACGGCGCCGGGAAGTCGACGCTGATGCGGACAATCGCGACGCTGCAGACGCCGACCGAGGGGATGGTGCGCTTCGGGGAGATCGACGTGATCGCGGAGCCGGAGAAACTGCGGCGCACGCTCGGATACCTTCCGCAGGATTTCGGCGTCTATCCGCGCGTCTCGGCGTACGAGATGCTCGATCACATGGCGGTACTCAAAGGCGTCGCCACGCCATCCGACCGCAAAACGACGGTAGAAACTCTGCTGCATCAAACAAATCTCTGGAGCGTCCGCAGGAAGATGCTCTCCGGATTTTCCGGCGGCATGCGCCAACGTTTCGGCATCGCGCAGGCGCTGATCGGAAATCCCGAGCTGATCATCGTCGACGAGCCAACTGCCGGACTCGATCCGGAAGAGCGGAACCGCTTTCTCAACCTGCTCGCCGAGATCGGCGAGAGCGTGGTCGTGATCCTGTCGACACACATCGTCGAAGACGTGTCCGTGCTCTGCTCGCGAATGGCCGTGCTGGCCGACGGACGCGTGCAGCTCGAAGGCGCGCCGCAGGATCTCATCCGCTCGACGCGCGGAAGGATCTGGATGAAGGCCGTCGACCGGGGCGAGCTGGCCCGCCATCGCGAGCAATACCAGGTGTTGTCGAGCCGCCTCTCCGCGGGGCGGACGGTGCTGCACGTGCTCTCCGACTCCGATCCCGGCAACGGCTTCATCACCGTCGACGCCGGCCTCGAAGACGTCTACTTTTGCACGCTTGCGCAATCGCGACGCGCGGCCTGAGACCAGCGATGCTCCTCAAGATTGCCCGCTTCGAGTTCCGCTATCTGCTCCGCAACCCTCTTCTGTGGGTGACGGCGGCGGTGGCATTCGCGCTGATCTTCCTGTCGATGAACGTGGAGGGCTTCGAGCTCGGCTCGGAAGGCGGCCTATTCCGAAACGCCGCCTGCGCGATTCTGCGCAACTACCTCGTGGTATCGGTCCTGTTCATGTTCGTGACGACGTCGTTCGTGGCGAACGTCGTCATTCGTGACGACGAAACCGGCTTCGGCCCGATCATCCGTTCGACGAGGATCACGAAGTTCGAGTATCTGATCGGCCGCTTCCTCGGCGCCTTTGCGATCGCGGCGCTCTGCCTCCTGGCCATTCCGCTCGGCGCCTGGCTCGGATCGCTGATGCCGTGGGCCGATCCTGCGATCCTCGGACCGAACCGGATCACCGACCATCTCTACTCCTATTTCCTGATCGCGCTTCCGAACATCCTCATCACCGCGTCCATCTTCTTCACGCTGGCGACGATCACCCGCTCGATGATGGCGACCTACCTCGGCGTCATCGCTTTCGTTGCGGGATACGGCATGTTCGACAAAGCCTTCCACGGCCGGCCGCAACTCGTGACGCCCCTCGCGATCATCGATCCGTTCGCAATGCGCGCGGTCCATGACGCCACGCGTTACTGGACCGTGGCCGAGCGCAACGTGCACCTGCCCTCGTTTACGGGACCACTGCTCTGTAACCGCCTGCTGTGGATCGGCATCTCCATGGCGTTTCTGGCGCTCGCCTGCGCCGTCTATCGCTTCGCCGATCAGGGAATGTCGAAACGCGAACGGAAGAAGCGGAAGCTCACGCAGCAACTGTCCGATGAACGCGCCGATGAACCGGCAGGTGCCGGGGCTATCCCGCTGCGTCTGCCGTCGCCGCGACGCGACCACGCCGCGGCGCGCGCGCTGCTGTGGATGCGCACCCGCTTCGAGATCAGGCAGGTGGTCAGAAGCGCCTCCTTCGCCATCGTGATGGCATATGGCACGTTCATCACCTTTTTCGTCTTGATCTCGCAGCGCGATCCGGACGGGCGTCCGACCTATCCGACCACGCTCTCGATGATTCCGGCCATCGAGGGCGCCTTCCAGGTCATTCCGCTGATCATCGCCATCTACTACGCCGGCGAATTGGTATGGCGCGAACGCGATCGGAGAGTGCACGAGCTGGTCGACGCCTCGCCGATGCCGAACTGGGCGTATGTCGTGCCGAAGACCCTGGCGATGGGCCTCGTGCTCCTGGCCGCGCTGCTGACGACCGTCGTCGCGTCGGCTCTCGTCCAGCTCTCGCTCGGATTTCACGATCTGGAGCTCGGCAACTATCTGCTCTGGTACGTGCTGCCGAGGACGTGGGACATGCTGCTGATCACGGCGCTGGCGGTGTTCGTCCAGGCGATCAGCCGCCACAAGGCGATCGGCTGGGGCGTCATGGTGCTCTTCCTGATCTGGCAGCAGCTGAACAATTTTCTCAATCACAAACTTTTGAATTACGGCGAGTCGCCGGACATGCCGCTCAGCGACCTCAATGGAGCCGGTTCCTTCTGGAAGGGTCCCTGGACGTTCCGCCTGTATTGGGGAGCATTCGCCGTTCTGCTGCTCCTCTCAGCGCACCTGTTATGGCGGCGCGGCACCGAAATCCGGCTGAAGCCGCGCCTCGCGCGGGCGCGGCGGCAGTTGAAAGGCGCACCGGGATGGGCTGCCGGCGCGGCGCTGCTCATATTCATCGGAACCGGCGCCTACGCGTACTACAACACCAACATCGTCAATCAATACCGCGGGCAGCAGGCGAGCGATGCCGATGCCGCCGAGTTCGAAAAGCGCTACTGGAAATATCACGCCCTGCCGCAGCCGGTCTTTGCACGCCTGACGCTCGACGTCGCGCTCGATCCGGAGCAACGCAGCGCCGTGACGAAGGGGCGCGCTCTGCTCCGCAACCTCACGGCGCAGACCATTTCGGACATTCACCTGCGGGCGCTCGATCACAACATCGATCTCACCCGCACCGCGATTGCCGGCGCTCGGCTGATCGTTGACGATACAAAACACTTCTATCGCATCTATCGCCTCGACGCGCCGATGCGGCCCGGCGAAGAACGCGTTCTGACGTTCGAGACGCGCCGCCGTCACCGCGGTTTTCCCAATGGTTCTCCGAATACGAGGATGATCGAAAACGGCACCTTTCTCGATACGTCCGAGCTCATGCCGGTCATCGGCATGAGCCGCGACGGCCTACTCTCCGACCGCGCGACACGCCGCAAATACGGGTTGCCCGAGGATCTGCCACCAGGCCCGAAGCTCGAAGATCTCTCGGCGACCATGCGACCCGACATCGGTGGAGGTTGGGTGACGACCGACATCACGGTGTCGACCGCGGCGGATCAGACGCCGATCGCGCCGGGGCGGCGCCTTTCGGACGTCACACGCGGCGGCAGGCGCACCGCACGCTTCGTGTCGGAGGCGCCGACGCTCCTGTTCTTCTCGGTCCAGTCGGCTCGCTATGCGGAGAAGCACCGCAAGCACGGCGGCATCGACCTCGCCGTCTATTACCACCCGGCGCACGCATGGAACGTCGACCGGATGCTCGATGCGCTCGCGGCCTCGCTCGATTACTACCAGGCCAACTTCGGCCCTTATCAATTCGATTACGTGAGGATCGTCGAGTTTCCCGGCTATCGCTCCTTCGCGCAGGCGTTCGCCGGCACGATTCCGTATTCGGAATCGATGGGCTTCGTCGCCGATTTCCGCGCTCCCGAAACCATCGACTTCGTGACCTTCACCACCGCGCACGAGCTTGCGCATCAGTACTGGCCGCATCAGGTGATGGGCGCGGCCACCGAGGGCTCGGCGCTGCTGTCGGAAGGACTCGCGAATTACTCGGCGCTGATGGTGGTGCAGCAGCTGAACGGCGAGGACAGGATCCGTCGCGCCCTGCAATACCAGCTCGACCGCTATCTCTCGGGCCGCGCGTATGCGTCCGAGGAGCCGCCGCTCGCGCGCGTCGGAAATGAGAACTACCTCGATCATCGCAAGTCCGCGCTGGTGATGTACCTCGTGCAGAAACGCCTCGGCGAGGATGCGGTGAATCGCGCACTGCGGACGATGCTCGGCCGGTACCGGTTCAAGGGACCGCCCTACGTGCGCTCCATCGATTTCATCAACATCCTGCGCGGCGAAGCCACGACGCCCGAACAGCAGGCACTGATCACCGACCTCTTCGAGCGCGTCACGCTTTACGACCTCAAAGTCAGCCAGCCGGCGGCGGTCCGGCGCCCTGACGGCAAATGGGACGTAACGGTCCCGGTCGAAGCCAAAAAGTTCTATGTCAGCGGAAAAGGAACGGAGTCGGAGACGCCGCTCGCCGAAAGCATCGAAATCGGCCTTTTCACTGCCGAACCGGGCCGCGACACCTTCGACAAATCGAACGTCATCCTGCTGGAGCGCCACCCAATCCGCTCGGGGCGGCAGTTGCTGAAGTTCGTGAGTGAACGGAAACCAACCTTTGCCGGCGTCGATCCATACAACTTTTACATCGACCGGAACTCAGCAGACAACGTACAGCCGGTGAGCTGAACGGCGAGGCGCTTGAATCCAGCGCGCGCGCCCTTCGAATCGATCGCCGATTCGCTCGCTACGGCTTGAGCCGCAGCACCAGCGGCATCGGCCGGTCGGGCGGCGCGGTGGCGATCTCGCGAGTGAAGCGGAGCGTCGTGCCGTCGAAGGTCCAGGCGCCGTCG
>JBAVBF010000676.1:0-14643 GCA_049586115.1 Thermoanaerobaculia bacterium
ACCTACACATGCCGAAAAAACTGATCACTCTTCTTTTCGCCGCAGCCCTCGCCACGACCGCGTTTGCGCAGACTCCGACGACGACCGCGTCCACCACCACCGCCACGACGACAACCGTCGTCACCGACACGGACAGCCATGAAACTCGCGAAGCGTTTCACGCCACGCTGCAGCGCTATCCGACGGAAGTCAGCCGCGTGCTGAAGCTCGATCCGTCGCTGATGGCCAATCCGTCGTATCTCGCCAACTATCCGGCGCTGGCGTCGTTTCTGGCGCAGCATCCGGAGATCGCACACAGCCCCGCGTTCTATCTCGACAATATTTACGTCGGCGAGGATCCGCGCGGCGAAAACAGCAGTGAACGCGTCTGGCGCTCGACGATGGAAGGCTTGTCGATCTTCGCCGTCCTCGCGCTCGTGACCGGCGTATTGACGTGGCTCGTGCGCACGCTCATCGAACATCGGCGCTGGAGCCGCGTGTCGAAAGTTCAGGCCGAGGTGCACAACAAGTTGATGGACCGGTTTACGGCGAATGAGGATCTGCTCGCGTACATCCAGACGCCGGCGGGCAAACGTTTCCTCGAGTCGGCGCCGATCGCGCTCGATGGCGCGCCGCGCGCGGTCAGCGCGCCGGTCGGCCGCATCCTCTGGTCGGTACAGGTCGGGCTCGTGCTCGCCGCGGCCGGCTTCGGGTTGCAGTACGTCAGCCGCAGCATCGAGAAAACTGTGGCCCAGCCGCTCTTCGCGATGGGCGTCCTGGCCATTTCCATCGGCATCGGCTTCGTCGTGTCGGCCATCGTCTCGTACGTCCTCTCCCGCAGGCTCGGCCTGTGGGAGACGGCGGCGACGACTGCCGATGCCACGGCTGACTGAGACATGGGATCATTCACGCGATGGACTTCACGAGCGTCATGAACGATGCGTTGCTCTCTGTGGCCGGCGCGCGTGCGAATGCTGAGGCCGCGAGGCTGATGGACGAGGAGAGTTTTCGCGCGTTTTATGAGCGGACGTCGCGTCCCGTTTGGATTTACCTGGCGCGCGTCACCGGCGACCGCGATCTGGCCGACGACCTGCTGCAGGAAACGTTCTACCGTTTCTACAAGGCCGGCGCCGCGCATCAGGATGAAAGCCATCGCCGCAATTCGCTCTTCTGCATCGCCACGAACATCGCCCGCGATGTGAACCGGAAGAAGACGCGGCATCCGGTCGAACAGCTGGAGTTGAATGAATCCGACGAGGAGATCGTGGCGATCGACGCACGCATCGCCGAACGCTTCGAAGGGAGCACCGATCTCTGGCGCGCCATGGCCCAACTGAAACCGGTCCAGCGCGAGATGCTCTGGCTCGCCTATGCCCTCGGCTCCAGCCACGCTGAGATCGCGGCCATCGTCGGCGTGAAAAGCGGCAGCGTGAAAATTCTTCTCTTCCGCGCCCGCAGAAAACTGGCCGGCCTCCTCGGAGCACGCTCATGAACTGCCCACAGGAAAACGAAACACTCTTGCTTGTTCAAGCCGGCCGCTGGCCCGACGGCTGCGACGAGGCGATGCGAGCACATGCTGCCGCTTGCTCGACATGTGGCGACATCGTCCGCGTCGGATCGCTGATCGCCGCCGATTACCATGCGTCGCTTCGCAGCGCAGCTGTCCCGGCGTCGGGAGTGGTGTGGTGGCGGATGCAGCGCCGCGCGCGCCAGGAAGCAATCCGCACGGCATCGCGCGTGATCACGGTCGTGCAGGCGATCGCAGTCGCTGCGGGTGTGGCGGTGGCGATCGGAATCCTCGTAGCGACGAGCCACGCATTCTCCTTCGGCGCGTCGGATCTCCCGAAGGCGAAGCTCGCGCAGTGGAGCATCCCGCTACTCATCGCCTTGGCGTCCTGGCTGGCGCTGGCGCCGGTGGCGGTGTATCTCGCGGTGAGCAAAGACTGAAGTGAAGCTGTGAGACTCCGTCGGCGAAGCCGGCGTAAGAACCCGTAGCCCACGGGTTTCACCCGTGGGGAATCGGTGCGTATCAGATTTGTGAGCCCGTCTTGACGGGCGAGAGAACGCTTTCTTTCGCCCGCTAACGCGGACTCACGAGACCGCACCACCTGAAAATCCCCCCAAACTGGGCTACGGTCTTACGACGGCTACGCCGCCAGCCGAGGAGTGCCGTCCTTTTCACCACTCACCGCCCGTTATCCAACTCCCGCGGTGGCGCGTTTTTCACGTACTTATCAAACCAGTTGATCCGCTCGGCGAGGACGTCGAGCAGCGTCTCGCGCGCGGCGTAACCGTGCGCTTCGTTCGGCAGCGTGATGTAGCGGACCGTCGCGCCGTAGCCTTTCAGCGCCATGTAGAAACGTTCGGACTGGATCGGGAACGTGCCGGAGTTGTCGTCCGCTTCGCCGTGCATCAGGAGGATCGGATCCTTGATCTTGTCGGCGTACCAGAACGGAGACATCTTCGCATAGAGGTCGGGCACTTCCCAGAACGTGCGGCGCTCGCTCTGGAAACCGAACGGTGTCAGCGTACGGTTGTACGCGCCGCTCTCGGCGAAGCCGGCACGGAAGAGGCGCGAATGTGCGAGCAGGTTCGCCGTCATGAACGCGCCGTAGCTGTGGCCGCCGACGCCGATGTGA
This sequence comes from Thermoanaerobaculia bacterium, assembly GCA_049586115.1. Taxonomy (GTDB): domain Bacteria; phylum Acidobacteriota; class Thermoanaerobaculia; order Gp7-AA8; family Gp7-AA8; genus JADGNZ01. The sequence goes on from JBAVBF010000676.1 coordinate 2,619, forward strand.
TCGCGATCGCCGACGCCCATCTCGACGACCTTATCGATGGCCGCGTCGGCGCTGGCGACGAGCTGGTCGACGTAATGATCGTTGGCCGTCTCGCCCGGTCCGACGATCGGCATGGTCGGATTGTCGAAGATGGCGTAGCCGGACAGCAGCAGGAAAAGATGCGAGTAGCCGCTGACGATCGTGAAGCGATTCGGCGAGCCGCTGACCTGGCTGGCGGAATCGGCATCGCCGAATTCGCGCGGATAGGCCCACATGATCACCGGAATGTGCTCCCCCTTTTTGTAGCCGGGCGGGAGGTAGAGCGTGGCCGAAAGTTTGACGCCGTCCTTGCGCTGATACGTGACGTACTGATGCTCGATGCCGCGAAGTTGCGGCTGCGGATCTTTGAACGCCGTAACCACGCGCCGCGAATCACCGCCGACCGTGCGCACGTAATAGTTCGGCGGATCCTTCGGCGTCTCGTAGCGCGTCAGGATCGTGGTGAAGTCACTGCTCAACGGCGCGACGACCGTTTCGTATGCATCGCCCGCGCTGCGAAACAGCCGCTCGCTCTCGAGCGTCTTCAGATTCAACCGGTCGAGGAACGGCCGGTCGCCCTCCTTCGACGCGCCCTGACCGGCGAGGTAAATCGAATCGCCAATCTGGATGATCGGACTCGTCGAGCCGCGCCCGCCGAAGCCGGCGAAACTGCGCGATCCCGCATCGCGCGTGACCGGCGTGCCGGGATTGTCGTACGCCGCGTCCTGCTTGCGATCCCACAACTTCCTCGGCGCGGCGCCGGATTCGAGAATCCACGTCCGCGTTTTGCGCGAAATACGATCGAACTCGCTCAGCAGCCCGACGCCTTTCTCCGTGTATGAAATCCCGGCGAACCGCCACTCCGTCTTGCCGATCTCGGACGGCTCCGCGCTGAACGGCGCGGCCAGCGTCATCACGCGATCGCGAAACGGCACCTTGTTCTTCGAATCGCCGCCGTCGAGCGCTTCGGTCCACACCACCGTCGCCGGCTGATCCTCGCGCCAGTGATGCCCGCGCGGACCGGCTTCGACGCCCGTCAGCGGGACGCCTTCCTGGCTGGGACGGTCGGCCAGCTTCTTCACGAGCGAACCGTTGCGATCCCAGATCTCGACGTCTTCGGGGAAGCCGTTCATCGGGATGAGATGCGAGAACGGTTTCTTGATCTTGGCGACGAGGATGAAGCGATCGTTCGGCGACGGCGCGACGTCGTCGAGGATGGCGGGCTTGCCGATGGAAGCGACCGTGCCCGACGACGTATCGATCGCGGCGAGCTGGCTGGTGAAGTAGTACGCGAACAGCGCTTCGTCGTGCGCGGTGCGGAGCATGTCCTCGTACGTCGCGCCCTGCGCCGTCTTCCCCAGGTTCTCCTGCACGTTCGGTCCTGAGGGAACGGTCGAATCGGCTGGCGCCGGGCCGCGCCCGAGGGGAACGGTTTTGCAGATGATGGTGTGATTGTCGGAGAGCCAGTCGCATGGATCGCCGGCGGCCGTATTCAGCCGCGCAGTGCCGCTGACCTTCTTCGCATCGTCGGTGGTCGTGCTGGCGATCCAGAGATCGACGCCGTCAGGCCGCGTATTCAAAAACGCGAGCTTCGATCCATCCGGCGAGAACTTCAGATTCGAAAGAATCGCGTGCTCGGGAACGGTCACGTTCGTGGCCGGGCCGCCGCCGATCTTCTGCAACTTGATCGCGTAGATCAGCGCCGTGCGATGCGGTCCATTCGTGCGCGGATTCACGCGCTCGCCCGCGATCCGCAGCATCGGCTGCGACAGCGAGGCGATGGTCGGTTGCCCTTTTCGATACGCCAGCGCCAGTACCTTCTTCGATGGACTGAGCAGCGCCTCCGGCAACGGCGGCGCGTCGAATGCCGCGACGACTTCCGGCGGCGGCACCAGGTACTTCGGCGTGTCGGCGGCGAGGGTAGTGGCAGCGAGAAGGACGGCGGGAATCAGCAGGAGCGTTCGCGTCGAAGACATGCGCGCGATTGTAATGGCAGCGCGTTGCGCCGATGATCGCCGCGTGTACGCAATCGAAACGGCGGGACTGACGCATCACTTTTCATCCGCGGACCGCGTTCTCGACGACATCAGCCTCCGGGTTCCCGTCGGCAGCATCTACGGATTCCTCGGGCCGAACGGCGCCGGAAAGACGACCACGCTACGCCTGGTGCTCGGACTCCTTCGCCAGCAACACGGCAGCATCGAGATCTTCGGAATGTCGCTGCGGCGAAACCGGATGGATATCCTGCGGCGCGTCGGGTCGTCGATCGAAAGCCCGTCGATCTACGCGCATCTGACGGCGCGCGAAAATCTGAACCTTTGGCAGATCGTCTTCCGATGTCCCGCCACGCGCATCGACGAAGTGCTGCAGCTGGTCGGGCTCGCGCACACCGGCTCGAAACGCGCCGGCCAGTTTTCCCTCGGCATGAAGCAGCGCCTGAGCATCGCCGTGGCACTCCTTCACGATCCGTCGCTGCTGATTCTCGACGAGCCGACGAACGGACTCGATCCGCATGGCATCCTCGAAATGCGCGACCTCCTGATCGCGCTCAACCGCGACCACGGAACGACCATCCTCGTGTCGAGCCACCTGCTGTCCGAGATTGAGCGGCTCGTCACGCACGTCGGCATCATCCGGCGAGGAACGATGCTTTTTCAGGGACCGTTCGCGGAATTGTCCGAAAAGCGGAAGACGGTCACGATCATCGACACCAGCGACAACAATCGCGCGCTCGCAGTCATCAAGGATGCCGGTTTCGAGATCCGGCTCGAGCAAGAAAAACTGCTCGTTCCCAATTCGCAGCCGCCGGACATCAGCCGCATCAACCGGCTTCTCGTCGAAGCCGGCATCGACGTTCATCAGATCGCGCCAGGCGGCAACGACCTCGAGAAAATCTTTCTCGATCTGATCGGAGACAGCAAATGGTGATGACGCTGCTCCGCTGCATTCGCACCGAATGGCTGAAGCAAAAAGGGAGCTTCGCCTCGTGGCTGGTCCTCGGCAATGGCCTGTTCGTCCCGGCCATCCTGTTCGCGGCGCGCCTGCGACATCCGCACAACCTCGCCGCCATCAATCGCGTACCGCATTTCTGGGAAAAATTCTGGTCGCAGGCGTGGCAATCGATGGCGATCATGATGCTGCCGATGTTCATCATCCTGGTCACGAGCCTGGTGGTGCAGATCGAGTATCGGAACAACACCTGGAAGCAGCTTCATACGAGTCCGCAGCCGCTGCCGGTCATCTTCGCCGCAAAGCTGATCGTGATCCTCACGTTGCTCGTGGAACTGCTGGTCGTATTCAACGCCGGCTTGTACTTGAGCGGTGTCGTTCCCGGCCTGCTCGTCGGCGCGCCGGCGCCGGCCGATCCGATTCCGTATCACGTCTTCCTGACGGGCAACGTGAACTTCCTGGTCGACGCACTGCCGATGGTGGCGGTGCAATATCTGCTCGCCCTTCATTTCAAAAACTTCGCGGTCCCGCTCGGCGTGGGCATGGGACTGTGGCTATTCGCGATCGGGATGATCTCGTGGCAATACAGCTACGTCATCCCCTACACGTATTGCGCGCTCGATTACTTCGCCACCTCGGGCACGCACATCGTGCAGCACCTGCCCGCGAGCATCCGGACGATCGCCGCCGGCTACTTCGCATTCTTCACCGCGGCCGGTCTCGTTCTCTACACGACGAGAAAAGAACGCGGGTGATGCGCTACGCCATCACTGCAATCCGAGGACGACGTGGTAGATGGAATCGGCCGGCCCGGGAGAACCTCGCTGCAGCAGAAACGACTGGCCGTCCGGCAGAATCGCAAAGTGACGAAGATCGGGTACGCGAAAAAGTTCGTGCGTCGACGCGTCGTCCCAACGGCCTGAGGGGCCGGGCACAGCGCTGATGATCGCGCCTTCCGCGCTTCGATAGACGATCTCCCGGCCGTCGCGGCGCCACTGCGGATTGCCGCCGCCGGCAGTTGAAATCCGGATCGGACGAACATCACCTCCGGCAATGCTCATCAGATAGACCTCGCTGTTGCCGGTGCTGTCCGAGTCATAGGCGAGCCATTTTCCGTCGGGCGAAACAGCAGGACTCTGCTCGGAACTATTGCTGCTGAGGACCGGAGACGACCGTCTGGTCTTCATGTCGAGCGTGAAAATGTCGGCCTGCCTGCGGCCGTCTTCGCGAACATAGAAGAGCGTCCGGCCGTCGGGAGTGAAACTTCCGGCGAACTGAAACGGTCCTCGGGGACTGACGTCGGTCGACGTCGCATCGGTGAAACCGCGACGGACGATGTGCGGCAACGTGCCGCCGGCCGCCTCCGAGTAGACAATGAAACTGCCGTCAGGCGGCCAGACCGGCGTCACTTCGTGCCACGGCTCGGTCGTGAAACGCTCGCGGACTCCGCGGACCAGATCGTAGATCCAGATGTCCGCGAGACCAGTGTCGCGATTGACGACGCTGACCGCCGCCTTGCTGCCATCGTGCGCGAGACCGAAGTCATAGAACACATTCCTGTCATCGATGACACGCGTCTCGATGCCGTTGCGGTTCACGACCGCGAGGCGTCCAATGCTCGTATCGGTGCGATACACGAGCGTTCCGCCGGCGGCGTCGAAGTCGGCCCGCCCGGTCGGATAAAAAAACGAGACGTCCGAAGCCAGCGCCACGGGATCACCGGTAAGCGTGCCGTGAGCAGCATCGAAGTGCTGGCTGAGAAGCCTGGCGTCCCGGACGAAAAGCAATTGATCTCCGAGAAGGCGCACCATCGACGTGTTCCGCGCGACGACGGACTGTTCCGGCGATTTGAGTGACGCGAACATCAATTGCCGATCGATCGAATCGGCCAAATTAGACAGGTAAAAAAAGTGCTCGCCGTCCGGGAGCAGCCGCGGCCAGGAGTGACGCCACTGCCTGGCGCGCAGTTGCGTCACCGCGACCGGGTCGCCGCCGGCATCCGAAATCCGAAAGATCTGCGGACGGCCGCCCGCGGAGTCAGCGAAGAGGATCGTGTGGCCTTGCCACGAACCAACCGCGCCGAGGGCGGAGACGTCACAAAGTGCTTCGGGCGCGGCGCCGCCGGAGATTCTCATCTTCCACAACTTGCCGCGCGCCGCGAACGCGATCCATGCGCCATCCGACGACCAGAAGGCGCCGGACGAACCTTCGGTCCCTTCGACCTTCCGGATCGCAAAGGAATCGAGGCTCCGAAGAAACAGCGCGCTCGCGCCGCCGCTCGACGCGTTGAAACAGAGAGTCCGTCCATCGGGAGACAGCGCGAAATTGACCGACTCGTAGAACCGCACAGGATGCATGGCGGGAGGAAGCCAGAGGTGAAGACTGGCTCGCGTTGCGGCGGGCCGAGGACCTCCAAACCATCGCATGGCGGCGAACGTCAGCAGCGCCGCGGCGAGCATGAGCAGCAGCGGAAGGAGAAACGGGGACCTTCGTCGAGGCAATGCCGCGCGGTCCGCACCGCCCTGCGACGACTCCCCGCTCCATCGCAATTGCATCGCGACGTCCTGCGCCGTCTGCCACCGCTCCTCCGGATTCTTTTGCAGCGCGGTGAGAATGATTCGCTCGAGGTCGGGCGGTGCGTCGGGCTGCAGCGAACGGATCGAAACGGGATCGGACGAAAGGATCGACGCGATCAATGTCGCGCGTGACGATCCGAGGAATGGGCGCTTCCCCGTCACCATCTCGTACAGAATCACGCCCAGCGAAAAGATGTCCGTTCGATGATCGAGAGGACGTCCTTCGATCTGTTCGGGAGACATGTATTGATACGTCCCCACGACCGTTCCCTCGGCAGTCAGCGGCTCGCGCCGCGTTGCCGTTTCGTCCTGGTCTAACGGTTGCGAGACCGGATCGGCGAACTTCGCCAGCCCGAAGTCGAGCAGCTTCGCCCCGCCATTCGCGATCATGATGTTGCCGGGCTTCAGATCGCGATGAACGATGCCCGCCCGATGGGCGTGCTGCAACGCCTCCGCGATCTGCGCACCGAACTTCAGACATTGACTCCTCGGCAGTGGACCTCGGGCGAGTTTGTCCGCGAGTGTCTGGCCTTCCAGATACTCCATGACCAGATACTCCGTGTCGCCGTCGCGCCCGACGTCGTAAAGCGCGCAGATATTGGGATGCGAAAGCGCCGAAATCGCGCGCGCCTCACGCTCGAAGCGGGCTCGCGATGCGTCGTTCGCCGTCAAATGAACCGGCAACACCTTGATTGCGACGATGCGGTCCAGCCGCGTATCGCGGGCGCGGTAGACCTCCCCCATCCCGCCTGCGCCGAGCAGAGTCACGATCTCGTACGGACCCAGTCTTCGCCCGCTCTCCAGATTCATGGCGCCGCAGTATGGGGCAAAGACTCGCAGGCGCGCTCAGGCGGAGACGCGGAGGTCTCTTGGCATGGAGCGGCGCCGGTGAAGGGCCGGCGCCGCGATGATCATGTGCGGGCTAGCCGGTACAACTGTGGTAGCCGTTGCAGGTGAAGAGCGAATTGGGATTCCCGTTGCCGTCGTAACCGTCGCAGCAATCGGGGAAGAAGCCGCTCTTGGAACCGTCCGGGACGTTGTCGCAGTAACTCTGCGTCCAGTAGTCCGAGTTTGTGTTGCAGTGATTCCCGTCAGTCAGTGTCACCCACTGCACGCTGTGATGCGTACAGCTGTTCCAGTTGTTGCCGTCGTACGTGCCCTGCGTCACGCGGGACGTTTCCGACCAGCTCGGGTCGCAGTCATCCGCAAGACAGCGGCCGTGAATCCCGCCGCTGCCGACCGCGCCGCAGGTGCTTTCCGTATAGCCGCCGCAGCCGTCTTGTGTGAAGAATGTGCACTTAAGGCAGGTATCCGAGCAGTGATTACTGTACGGATCGCATTCCGTGCAGTACTCCTGGGCGCGCGCGGTGAGCCCCACCATCATTACGATCGCAGCGGCGAAAAGGAACAGAGATCTCCTGTACCCGTTAGACATTTTCTAATCCTCATCGGTAGAAGGGTTTGGTAGAGGAAACACGAGAACGGGCGAATCAGGGTCGTCACGTCATAGGCAGGCCTCCTTTCAGACAGATTTCACGCAGGCGTGCATTTGCGCACGTGGTCGCGTCTTGCAGACAAGACGTGGCGGTGAGAAGGGCGGAAAATTCTCCGCCCTTCCGCGTGACCGGAAGAGAAGGCTTACCGGCTCGCTACTGCCGGCGCCGCCCGCGGTGCGTTCGCGAGCTCCTCCTCGATGATCTTCGAAAAGACGTCGTAGCCGGCTGCTCCCACGATCATCCGTCCGTTGATGAAGAAGCTTGGCGTGCTGGTGACGCCGACGCGGTTTCCTTCGTCCTGCGATGGCTTCCACACTTCCTTGTACTTGCCCGAGGTCAGGCACTGGTCGAACTTATTGCGATCGACGCCGGCCAGCGTGGCGAAGCGATAAAGATCGGGATCGCTGAGCGGTCCGCCTTTCGAGAAAAGGCGATCGTGCATCTCCCAGAATTTCCCCTGTTCATCGGCACAGTGAGCGGCCTCGGCGGCGCGCTTCGCCGTGCGATGACTGAAGAGCGGATAGTCGCGGAACACGATCCGGACATTGTTGCCGTACGCCTTCTCGACCTGCTGCAGCGTCTCGACCGCATGGCCGCAGAACGGGCATTCGAAGTCGGAGAACTCGACGATCGTGACCGGAGCGCTGGCGCTGCCGCGCGCCGGACCGTCGGCACTCACTGCCACACGCGGCGGTTCGAGGTTCACCTTCACACCGGCCGCTGTGCGAAGCTCCTTGACGAACTGCGTGCGCCGCGTTGTGAGGCGCTGCCGCCGCATGCCGTCCGCGATCTGCGCCAGGACCTGGTCTTTGGTCATCCCCGGATATTTGTCGGCGACGCCGTCGTAAATCGGCTCGATCTCCGCGACGTCGGGCTGCGTGATCTTCGCTTCCACCTCGGTCTTGAAAAGCTCCTCGGATGTGATGTGACGGCGCGCCGCTTCCGCATCGATCAGTTTCGTGGCGATCAGTTCCTCGAGCACGCCGCGGCGGATGTTGTATTCGTCGGTGCGAAGACGGTTCAGGCGTGCGCCGACGGCGGTATCGAGCTCGGTCAGCGAAATGGCGGTAGCGCCGATCGTCGCGGCCGGCTTCACGGCCTCGGAAGCCGAAAGAGAAAGCGCACCGATCATCAGCATGGCCAGCATCATGGAAAGAGTCGTTCTCATTTTTTCTCCTTTGCGCGGAGCGGCGCCGGAAGTGCCGGCGCCGCTGATCAGCATGAGCTTCTTGTCAGCCCGTACACGAGTGGTAGCCGTTGCAGGTGAACAATGGATCGGGACCGCCGGGACCGTATCCGTCGCAACAGTCCGGGTAGATGCCGCTCTTGCTTCCATCGACGACGTTGTCGCAGTAGTGATAGGTCCAGTAGTCCGAGTCCAGGTTGCAATGGTTCGAGTCGGTGACGCCCACCCATTGCACGCTGTGATGGCTGCAACTGTCCCAGTTGTTGCCGTCGTACGTGCCCTGCGTGACGCGGGACGTTTCCGACCAGCTGGGCGTGCAGTTGTCGGGGACGCAAACGACGTTGTTGCCGCAGGTCGAGTCCTCCCATGTTTCGCAGCCGTCATAGCCAAAGACGAGACAACTACGGCACGGTTCGGAACAACCGGACGTGTACGGATCGCACGCCGAGCAAAGCTGCGTTTGCGCATTAGCGCCTAAGGCGAACGTCAACAGCGCCGCTGCCATGAGAACAAACAGAGATCTCCTGTACCCTTTAGACATTTCGTATCCTCGATCGTTGTCAGGGGTTAGAGAGAGAGAGACAACCAACACACAGCCCGCGATCCGTCGTCACGTCATGGCCGCTCCTTTCCAGCTGACTTCGCTCGCTGCTCAGGGACGGCTACGCGCTCCTGCATAACGCAGGCCTGATTTCTTGCCTGCATTCAGCCTACGACGCCATGATTGCGAGTCAATAAAGCGGCAAGTTTTGCTGTGAGATTGCCGCCGCGGACCGGGTGGTATCGTTCGCCGCTCGGAGGCCGTCATGACTCGATCGCTCCTCGCGCTGCTGATGCTCGCAGCCACCACCGCATTCGCCGCCGACGGCGCCAAAGGAACCTTTCACTTCGGCAGCATCCATTTCGAGCCGGTCGATGCCTTCGCGTATCAGGATACCTCCACCGATCCCGCCAAACCTTTGACCGTCGTGCTGCTCGCCAACTTCAGGATCGACCGCACCGCGACCGTGAACGCGATCGACACGCCCGGCGCGCTGGTCGACCAGGCGGGAAAAACCGACGGCGGCGCGTTCCTCGTCCTGCGCGTCGTCTCGAAGGAGCACTGCGGCATCTACGCGTTTCTCAATCAGGCGCAGCGGCAGATCGATCTCAGCAATAGCTTCTCCGCGAAAGCCGTAACCGTAGCTCCCTCGCGCGTCGCCGGCCAGTGCGCGACGACCAAGCCCGAGAAGATGTTCGACGACGCTTACGACTTCGATCTCTCCTACGACGTGCCGCTGACGACGATTCCGAAACCGGCGACGCTCGCATCAGGCGGCGGGGAGCCGGGCACCCTCTACGCGGGACTCGTCAAAGCGATCCAGGCCGCCGACTGGAACGCGGCGCACCTTCTCCTTCCGCCCGAACAGGTCCCGGATACAAAGCCGAAGCCTTCCGAGATGAAGGGCTACTTCCACGACCTCGGCCTGAACTATCCGAAGACGGTCAACGTGGCCGGCGGCCTCATGAAGGGCGACAGCGCCAGGATCGAAATCAGCGGCACGAACAGCGAAGGCAAGAAAATCAAAGGCACCGTGGCCATGAAGAAGGTGGCTTCCGGCTGGCAGGTCGTCGACCAGAGTTTTTATGGCGCTGACTAGGACCGCTAACTGACCCACGAACCGACCAGCAGCGCTTTACAAACGCCATCCCTCTTTTCGAGTAGATAGGTCGCGCCGTAGTTCTTATCGTTCAGTTGCACCCCGTCGTCGCGCAGCATCGGAAGCGTCGAGCCGATCACCACCTCGTACGGCTGCATCACCCGAAGGCCGGTGTAGAGCGGCGGATTCCATGTCGCGCCACGATCAACGATCGCAGGATCCAATAGCCTTCCTGCTCCGCGGAGACGGCGGCGATCTCATCGCCGCGCGCTGTAGATGAGATCCTCCTCGAGATGGTCGCGGTAGCGGACGACCTGAGGTGTTCCTTCTTTAACCACATCGATCTTGCGGCATCCCATTCGAAGATGCCGTCGGCGCCGGCGCTCACGATCCGAACCCCCTCGCTACGTTGACTTGAGCCGAATTCCCAACTCATCCAGTTGCTTCTCATCCACCCGCGACGGCGCTTCGCTCAGCAGGTCCTGTGCGCGCGCCGTCTTCGGGAAGGCGATTACTTCGCGGAGCGACTCGGCGCGGGCCATGAGCATGATCATGCGGTCGAAGCCGAGGGCCACGCCGCCGTGCGGAGGAGCGCCGTAGCGGAAGGCGTCGATGAGAAAACCGAAACGGTCGCTGGCGTCTTCGTCCGAAATGCCGAGGGCGCGGAACATGCGCGACTGCAGCTCGGGCGTGTTGATGCGGATCGAGCCGCCGCCGATCTCGATCCCGTTCATCACCACGTCGTACGCGCGGGCCAGGGTCGCGCCGGGATCGCTTTCGATCTTGTCGACATCTTCGAGACGCGGCGACGTGAACGGATGATGGCGCGCGAAGAAGCGGCCGCTCTCTTCGTCCCATTCGAACAGCGGAAAGTCGACGACCCAGAGGAAATCCCAGCGGTCGGCGGGAATGAGATTCTGCTCCTTGCCGAGTTTGAGTCGCAGCGATCCGAGGACGTCCCAAACGCGGGTCGTTTTTCCGGCGACGATCAGCGCCAGATCGTTTTCATTCGCATGCAGCGCGTTGCGGAGCGAGTCGAATGTTGCGTCATCGAGGAACTTCTTGATCGATGAGCCGCGCTGCGTATCGAACTTGATCCACACCAATCCCGAGGCGCCGAGCTTCTTCGCCTCTTCGGTGAGGTCGTCGATGCGTTTGCGCGACAGCGACGCGCCGCCGGGCACGACGATCGCGCGAACCGTTTCGGCCTCGCGAAATGCGGCGAACTCGATCGACTTCGCAACCGTGGAGATGTCGGTCAGCTCCATCCCGAAACGCGTGTCGGGACGATCGATGCCAAAGCGGTCCATCGCTTCCTGCCAGCCCATGCGCGGGAACGGCGTCGTGATCGGAATCCCGGCCAGCGGAAAGACTTCGGCGAACATCCCCTCGATGAGCGAGTAGACGAACTGCTCGTCGATGAACGAGGCCTCGATATCGACCTGCGTGAACTCCGGCTGGCGGTCGCGGCGCAGGTCTTCGTCGCGGAAGCAGCGCGCGATCTGGTAGTAGCGATCGAGTCCGCTGACCATCAGCAGCTGTTTGAAAATCTGCGGCGACTGCGGCAGCGCGTAAAACGTCCCTTTGTGGACGCGGCTCGGCACGAGGTAGTCGCGCGCGCCCTCGGGAGTCGACTTCGTGAGGATCGGCGTTTCGATTTCGAGGAAGCCCTGCCGGTGCATGTAATCGCGGACGCCATGCGCGACGCGATCGCGCAGGATCATGTTTCGCGTCAACGCCGGCCGGCGCAAATCGAGGTAGCGGTACTTGAGCCGTAGATCTTCGGCAGCATCGACGTCATCGTCGATCGGAAACGGCGGCGTCTCTGCGCGGCTGAGCAGCTCGATCGAGGCGGCGACGATTTCGATCTCCCCCGTCGCCATCTTCGCGTTCTTCGTCGATTCCGAGCGCTCGCGGACGTCGCCGGCGATGCGAACGACATACTCGGAACGAAGCTCTTTCGCGATCGCCAGCAACTCCTCGCTCGCGCCCTTCGAACGGTCGACGACGACCTGCACGATTCCGCTGCGATCGCGCACGTCGATGAAGACGAGCTCACCAAAGTCGCGATGCTTCTGCACCCAGCCGGCGATGGTGGTCGGAGTCCCGGCGTGCGATTTGTCGAGTGTGCCTGCGTAGGTTCTGTTCATGAGTGTCACT
>JBAVBF010000677.1:0-17241 GCA_049586115.1 Thermoanaerobaculia bacterium
TCCAGCCGGCGAGGACGCCAGCGCTCCGACATCAACCCAATGCGGCATCGACATGTCGACGTCGATCGAGCACCGGCGCACCTCGATCGAGTGTTAGATGAGGAACGACGCGCGAGGCCAGCCGCTCGAAAGGAACTACACTTCGCCCCGGGAGAACGCAGGCACGTGAATGATGTCCGATTTTTCGTGATCGTGACGGGGCTTGCCCTTGTCACCCTCGTGCTCACGTTTGTCCTCTTTCGGTTTTTGCAGTCGCAGGCAGAGGGACAGGGAAAGCTGCTCGGCGGCACGATCAAGTACGGCGGATCGCTCGCCGGTTTCATTTTGGTCTTCGGTATTCTCTTCGGCGCGTTTTCCAGACTGCGGGCTGATCCCGGCGTAACGACACCGATCGCCCTCGCAGGCGAATGGTCACTCGAATTGCGGACGTCGAAGACGACCGTCGAAAAGGGCGCCGTAACGATTGGACAACTCCGGGGCGATCCTGTCCTCCAGATGAACGGCGAGCTCACCGGAGAGCAACCGACCACCTTCACCACCAAAGTAGGCGTGATTCGTGACCGAAGCGTCTACTTCATCTACGAAAACCTCCACGGCGAGAGCGGAGTCATTCGCGGCCTCGTCCCGAACGACACACCGAAGACCTTGACGCTAATCTACACGGACCTCATAGGTCACGACCGCAATGACGACCCGTCCGGCACGTTAGTGCTGACTAGGCTTAAGTGATGTTCGGATTCTCGCGGGTCCGTCCGTTGCCACGACGCCTTGCTCACGTAAGGAGCTGGAGATTTCGTGATCGTCGTCACCGCAGTAGCTCGATTACTTCCAAGACTCGAAGTCAACGTCAGGTGCCGCCGCTCGAATCACCGTCATCTTATCTTCGGTGAGAACTGTGAGGCCACGATCCCACGCCGCCGCGACCATCCAAACGTCGTTGATGTCAACACCGAGTGAGAGCAGATGAGCATCCGTTCTCGTCCCTGCGTTTGTTGGCGGATTCTCCTGCCAGATCCGCGTAAGAATCTGTGAGTAAGCCCTACTCGTCGCAACCGTCAGATCCAATGCATGTGGCCTGAGTTCCCGGTCAATAAATACTCGGAACTGTTTTCGTCGCTGCGGATCCGTCGTTATCGTCGTGGAGAGTCCCCACTCGATTTCGCCGAGCGTTACGACTGAGAGAAAGATCAGGCACTCGGGAGGCTTCGTGTTCAAATGTTGCATGAACGCTGGGGAGGCTTTTTCCCATGCGCTGATATGGTTCGCATCGATGAGATATCCTCGAACTGGCACGTCTTAGGCCTGCCGGCTTTCGATGAGTTCGACGAGTGCCCCTACCGTCGCTCCCGTGATTCTAGGGTCTAGGTATTCTGAGAGGGAAAGAAACACCTTGAAATCAGTCGGGAAATAATCGCTGAAACTGTGACTTACCGGTCGTTGCTCTCCGGCGAAGAAATCGAGGACCTCGCGCTCTAGACGTGGTGGCATGCGGTAGCCGTCCAGTATTACGGCATCGATCTCCTTCAGCAGTCGTTCCGGACCATCCGCATCGAACTCGCCTCCAAGAAGAGGAGGTGTGAGCGAAGCGATGTAGCGCCCGACTAACTCGCCTAACTTTTCCCGCTGCGGATCGAGCAATATGGGCATGGGAATCAGGCGAAGAATTTCCAACGTGATGTCCGTCTTTCCTTCCCTAGTTGCAACAAACGCGTTTGCAATGGGTGAGTTTAAGATCGCTGCAAGAATGACCTCGTCATAATCAGCTGTTTTTGGCCAGACCCCTATGAAAGTCTGATAGCAGGTCAGGCCCTCTTGGTCAGCGAAGGCCGCGATTCTCCAGTTACCCCGCGACTTTGTAGTTTTGTTCAGAATCGCCTTGCGTCGGCCCCAATCTCGCTGCCATGCGTTGCCTCGGTGATGTTCGGCCTTCGCGCTCAAATAGGCGAGCTGTGGCCTTTCAAACAAGTTAAACTTTGCCTTTGGAGGGACTCCAAGGCGGTATCCTGGCGCTGGTCTAGGCCGAACGAGTATGTCCTTATAACCTGGACCTTTCTCACTCGGATCGAGGGGGAGATTCCATTCGACTCCGCGGTGAACCGCGGCTACTTCACCTAGCGTCTTGTAATGGAGCAGATAGCTCCAGACTTCGGGGAGATCAGGAATCCGAAAACCGTTTCGAGCATCGGCCGATCTATAGTTGGCTGAAGATTCGGCCGATACGCGATGTTCGCGGTCGAACGCCTGCCACGAGGCTAGATCGTCCTTCACCCGTCTGTACGCAACTTGCGTCACGTCGTGAGGGATCGGTTCCGTAGCAATCAGCAGTGCGACCTCAGCGTCTGCCTCAAACGCCTTGTCCGGAAGGACCGTGAACTCAAGCGAGGCAAATCGCTGCGCCAGCCTTTCTCTTACACCCGCGTAACTCTGGCCGTCAATTGCGTTCACAGGCAAGACGAAACCGAGGACACCGTCCGGGTGCAGATCATCAAGGACGCGGTGTAGGAGTTCGGCCGGCTTTTTGATTGATACTAGCTGATACGCACCTCGTTCTTGGGGGGTAAAATCTTCAAACGGCTGATTACACAGCACGACCCCTGCGCTACGTAACTCGTCTGTCATGGTTCCGGGTGCAAATACATCCGCAGTCTTTACCTTCCAGCCGTTCGGGTTTGGAAAGTCCGCGAGAGTCAAAGCGAGAGCACTGATTTCGGCACCGAACGGGTCGTACTCAACACCGGCAAGGTGATTCACGAAGTACTTGTGTCGTTCTGTGGAAGACGCTCCGAAGAGGTTTTGCCGCAAAGCGTGCATCGCTCCGATCAGAAACGCCGCACTTCCGCAGCATGGTTCGAAAACGATCCGTTGGTCGTCTCCCGACGGAGAAAACGGAACACGCTCGATAATATAGCGAACGAGCGTGCGTGGCGTTCGGTGAATGCCGAGGCGACGTCTCGTATCGACGTCGACAAGTGTCGTGGACCAGATCTGCGACAATACCTCGACCGAAAGATTCCTGAAGTCGAGATCTTGCCAGATTAGATTTGCAGCGGTAAGCCGGGCCTCTTTCGTCAAGAGTCGTGGCGGCGTGGCTCTATATTGCCGGGCGACGGCCGCCAAAATCGCATCTGGATCGGCAGAAAGCGTGCTGAACCCCTGCACTTTACGATCGCGAAAGACCTTGGCCGTCAGTGTCCAAAACACCAGCTTGAAAAGGTGTTCCGCGTCCGGCTGTCGACCCGTGGCAGCGACGTGAGCGTCACGTGTTTCCGCGAGCGTTCGTCGCAGCAGTGGGTCGAGCTGCGCCTGAATTTGTCCTTCGAGCTCAGGGACCAGACCTGAAAAAAGATTCGCTTGTCTCTCCCATCCGAACGAGCCAATATTCTTCGCCCTGAGCAGCGTCGCTGGTTTCCAATCATGGGCACGTTGCGCAAACGCGACATCAACCTCGTCGGCGTCGAAGGTCGCGATGAGCTCATGGCGATTTGCGACACGGGAGACGGCCCATTCGCGAATCTGACGATCATCGATCTCCAATAGGATAGGGGCACCGAGCGATCGGAATCCGTTCACGAGATCCTGCCTACTGGCGCCGTTCGCGCGAATGATTCCAACGCAAGCCGATTCGTACGAGATGGGCGTTTGTCCGAACGCAGCCGCTACGGTTATCCGCTCTTGCTGCTGGTCAAACCAGTCGGGGAATGCGTAGTTTTCCTCTAAAAGCGGGCCGCGATATCCAAGCGCTTGCAAGCCCGCGATGAGTCGCGCATCCGGCTTATGCAAACCGATTCTATCGCTCGTAGACACGACTTAAGTATAACAGCTAAGTCGCTGTAATTCAAGTACTTAGCGCAAGTCATTCGTACGTCAGCACTTAGCCGCATTGCGCTGTGCATACGACCGTCGTGGTTCACGTCGACAATGTTTCGGTATTCTACTCTTTGAAGATTTTCTGCGTTTCGTTCGAGTGGCCGTCGCAGGAAGTGTCGGATTAGACGAGACGCTGGCTTCGTCGGAATTCCGCTAGTGTCGTCGCCAAGCCGCGACGACGCGATGGAGTTCGCCGGGCGCGAGGTGATCGAAATCGACGCGAGACGGTTGGCCGGAGTCGGAGGCGACCCGAGTAGACACCGAAGACGGAGTCGGCGATGTTCAGCATGACCGCCCTCGCGTGCCGACAGCTGGGAGCTGCCATTTTAGTAACGGATCGGACGTGTCGTGCAACAGGGTCGACCTCGGATTGGCGCGCATCTACTTCCGCTTCGGAATGAACTTTCGGAGATCGCGCCCGACGAAGACATCGACGAGGTCAGTGATTTCGCAGTTCAGCGCGACCGCAAGCCGAATCATCGTCGTCAGCGTTGGAACCTTCAGGCCGCGCTCCATCTCGCTGATGTAGGGGTGCTTCATCCCCATGAGCGAGGCGAGTGATCGCTGACTCTCGCCGCGTTGCTCGCGTAGCTCACGAAGGCGCGCACCGAACAACGCTCCTTCAGATTCCGTCATGGCCTCTGCGCGATTTGATGTTGCATCGGACAAGCGAGCGCGGTAAGCTATCGCTTACCATCAGAAGGTCGCCAATCATGCTCGATCCAGCCCTCATCCAACGCATCCGGGCCATCTTCCTACATCGGGAGCCGCGCGTCACGGTCGGTGTCGCGGCGGAGTTGCTGGGGTGGTCGTTTGCGGAGATGAAGGCGACGATCGCGAATGGCGACATCGAGGTCGTCGAAACGTGCGGCGGGACGAGGATCGATCGTTGCGAGCTGGCGGCGTATGCGATGCAGCAGTGGCCGTTGACGTCCATCGAAGAGGAGCTGGAGCGGGATGCGGCGTTGATCCTGCCGCCGGCGCTGCGGACGCGGACGTTCATCGTCCGGCTGCCGCGCTATCAGATCGGGGCGCTTCAGGTGCTGGCCGGCGAGGGGCGCGAGCCGGTCGAAACGCTGCTGATGCGGATGTTCGAGGAGCTGACCGATCTGCACCACGAGCGGCTCGCGCGCGTGATCCCGGGCCTCGCTGAGGCGATGGCGTGGCCGGCCGGCCGTTTCGAATCCGAATAACCTTTCCGGTGATGCAATGGAGGTGATGCTCATGTCCTCACGTCTGTCGAACGCCGTCCGCTATGTATCCGCTCTCCGCCGCGTGAGGCGCCGGCGTGGGCAGAAGGCGGTCAAGCGGGCGGCGGCGCGGCGCCGGAAAGCGTCGCGGCCGGCGCGGACTCCGCGAGTCCTTACGCTGTCATCGCGGCGCATCCCTCGGCGGACGATGCCCGAGGCGGCCGTGCCGTATCTGCGACTATCGGGACGGTAGCTGGCGGAGCATGGGTTCGTGATCGGCGCGAACGTGCAGGTTGTGGTCGAGCAGAGCCGCGTGACGCTGATCACCGAAGCCGAAAACATGACCGTAGGCAGGAGTCCGGTTGCGACGTTCCGCTTCCTGGTTTCGCGCCGACCCGCATGCTAGGCTGAATCGGCGATGCGTCTCGAATGGCTGATGGGGGAGACCAGGGCGGCCTGTCCCGTCTGTGGCAGCGGGGAGCCGAAGAGGAACGTGCTCCGAACGGAGCATCTGCTCGACGGACGGACGCCCGTCACGCTGCTCCGTTGTCTCCGCTGCGGCGCGGCATTTCTCGAGGACCTCACCCTTCCGGACTACGAGCACGAGCTTGCCGAGGTGCTGGATTACTACGTGGAGCAGGGAGCGGGTATCGATCTCATCGTCGCCCCGCTCCGCCGCGTTCCCGCGCGCGCCGTGACGCGATGTCTGGAAATCGGTTGCAGCTTCGGGTACGCGCTCGACTTCAGCCGCCATTCATTCGGATGGGAGGTTCTCGGCGTCGATCCTTCGCCGTTGGCCCGGTATGGCGAAGCCGCGCTGGGCATCCCCATCCTCCACGAATATTTTGGAGAGACGACCGATGCCGGGCCGGAGCCCTTCGATCTGGTGCTCTGTTCGGAGATTCTCGAGCATGTTTCCGAACCGTATGCGCTCCTCGCCGCCATCGTCGACAGGCTCTCGCCCGAGGGGCTGCTGGTGCTCTCGACGCCGAACGTGGAGATCGTGCGGACGGAGACTGACTCGGGCATGCTGGCCCGTGCACTGAGTGCCGGTCTCCATCTGATCCTGTACGACCGGCCATCCCTGGCCCGCGTTCTGTCGCAGGCGGGATTCACCGACGTCCTCATCGAAGAGACGCCGGAGACGCTCCGGGCCTTTGCATCCCGTTGCCCGGGAGTCACCGCACGCCTTCTGCCGCCCGACCCGGCCGCGGAAGGGGTACTCCTTCGGGACTATCTAAACGTCCGCAAGCGCCAGATGCCCGCGGATTCCACGCTGGCCTCCGGTCTTGGTTACCGTCATTTGAAAGCGTGTGTCAATGCAGGTCTGTACGACGATGCCGTCGCGAGCCGCACACACCTGGCCGGCGTCTTTCGCGAGCGATACAACCTCGACCTCGAGACGCCGTCGACGATTGGCAAGGCCACCCGTCACCCGTTCAATCTGACTGGAGCGCTTTACTTCTCCGGCATGATCGAGCTGAATGGACTGGGGCGTCCGGATCGGGCGGCCGCGTACTTCGAAGCGGCGATCGAAGCCTATTCTCTCCTCCTGCAGTCGCCCTGTCCCTTTGCGCTTTACGACGGCGAGACCGAAGCGCTCATGCGGCAGAGCTGGAAGCATCTTCCGATGGCGCTGGCAGCGGTGGATCCTGATTCAGCGGTGCGTACGATCCGGTCGCTGGCGTCGATGGATCGCGATCGGGTGCCCCTCTCCATCCTCATCGAGAGCGAGGATCAGACGTTCGTGCGCCTGGTCAATGGTGGCGCGTACGAGGCGGCGTCGCGACTCGCTCCGCGGATCGAAAGCCGCATCGACCAGACACCGTTCGCGGCAGACTCGGAGAACCCGGGCGCGCTCGACCCTCTTTACTGCCTGGCCATGCTCGCCCTGCAACTGGATCGGCCGGCCGTGGCGGCCAGTCTCTTCGCACGGGCCGCGAGCCACGCCGCCGGCGCCGCCTCGGACGAGTGGAAACGGATTCAGCGAAGCGCGCTGGAGCACGAGGCGCTTGCGCTGCAGCGGCTCGGCGACGGCGGTCCCCTGACTCCCGCGGAGGAACGCCCGGCGCCGCCCGCGGCCGCCTCCGACTCCGCAGCTTCGTGATACTCCGGCGCCGGCTCGCGAGGCATTACACTCCCGGTGTGCCGGCCCCCGTTCCCCATCTCCACTCCGGAAGCCGGCTCCTCATCGCCGAGCGTTTCGTCGCGCCGTGCGCACTGCTGACACACGTCCTCCTCCCGCTCGACGTCATCGCGCGTAGTGCCCCTGCACGATTGCGGCTGGTCGTTGCGACCGGCGACGGGGTCGCTCCACAGCAGCGCGTGGTGACTTTGTCAAGTCCACCGATCGAGGCGGGGGCGCTTCTTCGCCTGGCCTTTGCGCCGCTCGAGGCCGGCGCAGGGGCCACCTTCGTCATCGGTGCGCTCGATACCGCCTCGGCCACTCGTGACGAGGATGACTTTGACGTCGCGATGGTGCGCGCCGCCGCCGCCGGCCGCGAACCGATCGTCCTCGAATGCGGTGGTCCGCTGCCTCCCATTCCCGCTCCCGGCAACACCGATGCGCCGGAGATTCTGCTTCCCGATGAGCAGGCGATCACGGCCACTCTGACGGGCCGGCCGTCGACGACGATCCCGACGGCGCATTGGCTCGATGTGTTCTGGTGTGACGCCAGCGGCATCTATCTCAAGGGGTGGGTGCATGCGTTCGAGAATCGGATCCGGCAGTTGCAGTTCGAATCGGCTGGACATTGCGTGCGGGTGGAAGGGTTTTTCGAACGCCCCGACCTGCTCGTTCACTATCCGCAATACGACCACGTCCGGCACAGCGGGTTCGCCGCCTATCTGCCCGCCCCTGCCGGTCATCCCGTCACGATGGTCGTAGAGACGGACCGAGGGACCGCGCGCGTCCCTTTCCCACTGCCGGACGGTCCGCTTCCGGCCTGGCCGGTCAGCGAGTCCGACGGAGATGAGGTCTCTCCAACTCTGCGACGCTTTGCAGCGCTCATCAACCGGGAGGAGGGGCCCATCCTGCAGATCGGCTCGCGGACGCCCCCTGGCGTGGACCCCGTTCCTCCGCGCACCCTCTTCGCAAGGAAGGTCATCGGGCTGGATATCCATCCCGGCTGCCACGTCGATCTGGTAGGCGATGCGCACGTCCTGAGTCGTTTCATCCGTCCGCGATCCATGGGCGCCGTACTGTCGATGTCCCTGCTCGAGCACGTCCATGCTCCGTGGGTCGTCGCCGCCGAGATCAATCGCGTGCTGCGACCGGGAGGAGTGGTCTATCACCACGCACCGGGCGCCTGGCCCGCCCACGCACAACCGAACGATTTCTGGCGGTTCTCGGCCGAGGGTCTTAGCTCGCTCTTCGGAAGCGCCGCGGGATTCGAGGTGATCGAGGCCTGCGACTCGGGGCACGCGGCGATGATTCCGGCTCCGCAATGGCGAAAGCACTTTCTGGAAATGCCGGCGACGCCTCTCTTCGGGATGGCCGAGATCGTCGCGCGCAAGGTTCGCGACCTCGAACCGGGAGAGGTGGCGTGGCCGCTGTCGGGCGCCGACGCGTCGCGAGCGCAGCGGTATCCCCTCGATGGACTTCGCCCGAAGGGAGAGCTTCTGTCGTGAGACCGGCTTCGATCACAGCCATTCTTCCCGTGTACAACGGGCGCCGGTTCGTGGCCGAGGCCATCCGGAGCGTTCTCGCGCAGACGCTTCCTCCCTGCGAGTTGATCATCGTCGACGACGGTTCGACCGACGAGTCGCTTCGGGAGATCGGCTCCGTGACCGGCGCACCATTCCCGATACGGGTTCTGCGGCAGGCCAACTGCGGCCAGTCATCGGCCCGTAATCTCGCTGCTGCAGAGGCGGCAGGCGACTATTTCGCATTTCTCGATCAGGACGACCGCTGGTATCCCGATCATCTCGAGGCCCTCTTCGAGGCGCTCGAGAGCGACGCTCGCGCCGGCTGGGCCTATTCTGATTTCGACGAGGTCGATCTGGCCGGGAACCTGGTCACGAAAGCGTTCATCCAGGTCGCCGGAATCAACCATCCGAAGCGGACGATCCAGGAGTGCGTGCAGAGTGACCTCATGGTCATCCCTTCAGCCAGCATGATCCGGCGCAAGGCGTTCGAGGAAGCGGGAGGTTTCGACGAGAGTCTCTGCGGCTATGAAGACGATGACCTCTTCGTCCGGATTTTCCGCCTCGGCTGGAGTCATCTCTTTCTCGAGAGGCCGCTCGTCCGCTTCCGCATCCATGCGAACGGCTCTTCGACCTCGCACAGGTTCATCCAAAGCCGTCTCCGCTATGCGGCGAAGCTCGAGACGATGCTGCCCGATGACGCGCGTATGTTCCGTTACTACGTCTCGGATGCCATCGCTCCCAGGTTCTTCCTGGTGTCGCTCGACGACTACGTGCGTGCATGCTCCGCGGAGGACTGGGCCGCGGCAAGAGCGACCCTCCCGGTCGTGAATCATTTCGCGCGACGGCGCAGGAGCAGCCTGCGCCTCCGCTGGAAGCTCTTGTGGATTCAGAGCCCGCGTGTGTTTCGGCGTCTCATCGCGCTCAACGACCGGCTTCCGCATCGTCTTCGCTTCATCCGGAATCCGACCATCACGTTGCGCTGAGAGGACGGGGCTTGCTTCGACTCCGGCGCTCGCGTAAAAGGACCGCCGTGCATCTGCCGGCCGCGCTTCCTCTTCCACCCGCGGGCATCGAACGGAGGAGCGTGGCCGGAGAGCCGCTGGAGCTCCTCGAGGAACTTCGGGACATCCGCCGCTACTCGGCCCTGCTGATCGAATTGGTGCGCCGGGATCTCACGATCCGGTACAAGCGTTCCATCCTCGGATTTGTCTGGACGATGCTCCATCCGCTGCTGCTGATGCTCATCTTCGTCGTGGTGTTCTCGTCGCTGTTCCGCGGGATGTCTCCGCACTACGAGACCTATTTTCTCTCCGCGTACGTGGCCTGGAACTACTTCTCACAGACGATCGTGAACTCCATGGCCTCCGTAACGTGGAACGGTGCGCTCATGAAACGGGTGCGGGTCCCTCCGAGCATCTTCACTCTGGCGATCATCGTCTCCGGTCTCGTGAACCTAGGATTGTCCCTGCTGCTTCTCTTCGTGATCATGATCGTGGTCGGATCGCCGGTCCATGCCGCCAGCTGGTTCCTTCCCATCAGTCTTCTGATTCTCGGCACGTTCACGTTCGGAGTGTCGCTGGCGCTCACGGCCGTCTCGGTTTTTTTCGGTGACGTGCGCGAGATGGTGCAGGCCGGCCTCCCGGCGCTCATGTACCTCTGCCCGATCATGTATCCCATCGCCATCATTCCGCCGCGTTTCCGTATGGCGATCCGACTGAACCCGCTCGTCTATGTCGTGGAGGTCGTACGCGATCCCATTTACTACGGGATCATCCCCTCCGCTGCGACGCTTCTCATCGCCACCGCGCTGGCGCTCAGCTCTCTCATAACCGGGTGGATGATCTTTCGTCATCTCGCTCCCCACTTTCACGCACACCTCTGACCTATGAACGTCATCGAGTTGCAGGAGGTGAGCGTCCGCTACCGCGAGAAGAAGATCCCCAGCCTGAAAGAGGCGGTGATCCGTCGCATGACGTCGCGCAGGGAGGACGGCTATTTCTACAGTCTCCACGGCATTTCGCTGGCGATCCGAGCCGGCGAGTCCGTCGGAATCATCGGTGCGAACGGAGCGGGAAAATCGACGCTGCTCCGCGTGGCCGCGGGCATCATCAAGCCGTCCGTCGGCGTCGCTATCAGCCGAGGGACGATCGCGCCGGTTCTGGAGCTCGGCACCGGCTTCGAGTTCGAGCTGTCGGGCCGGGAGAACATTCTGTTCAACGGTGCTCTCCTCGGCTTTTCGCGAGCGTACATGCGCGCCCGCGAGGCCGACATCATCGCCTTCTCCGGTCTCGAGGCCTTCATCGATGCTCCGCTCCGAACCTATTCGACAGGAATGACGGCCCGGCTGGCATTCGCAGTGGCGACGGCGATTCAGGCCGAGACCGTCCTGCTCGACGAGGTGCTGTCCGTAGGCGACGCCGCCTTTCAGTTGCAGTGCCAGGCGCGTCTCGCGCGCTTCGTCAGCAGCGGGGCGACCATCATCCTCGTCTCCCACAGTCTCCCGGTGATCGAAAGCATGTGCACGAGAGGCATCTGGATCTCAGAGGGAAGGGTGGTGGCGGATGGCCCGGTCGGCGAGGTTGCCGCCAGGTATCAGAAGAGAATGACAGAGTGAGACCACTCCGAGGTCTGTGATCCCCGGCGGCCGGGCGATTTCAGCCTTCGAGCTTGACGCCGCGGCAACTGCGGAGCAGCACGAGATCGTAGACGATCTTCAGCGCGCCTGCGGCGATGAACGGGACCCAACTGTGTGTGAGGCTGGCGATCAGCGGCGTTGCGACTACGGGCGCGAGTGCCGCGCCGGTCGTTCGCGCCACTCCGGTGATTCCGGCGGCGGCGGTTCGTTCGGCCGGATCGACGGCGGCGATTACGAAGGCTTGGCGCGTGGGGACGTCCATTTGCGAGATGGAAAAGCGTAGGAGCAGGACGGCGACAGCGGAGGTGAGGTTCGGCATCAGTGGGATGAGGATGAGGAGGATGTTGGAGGGGAGGTGCGTGAACACCATCGTGTTCAGGAGGCCGAAACGTTTTGCGATGCGCGCGGCTGACAGCGCGGAGACGCCGGCGGCGAGGTTTGCGCCGAAGAAGAGTGTGCCGAGGGCGGCGGGGCTCAGTCCGAAGCGGCGGTAGAACCAGTAAGCGACGATGCTCTGCACGACCATGCCGCCTGCGAATGCGTCGAGGGCGAAGAGCGCGGAGAGGCGCGTTACGACGGATCGCGATCGATTGACGCGAAAGAGGCCACCCGGAGTTGTGCGCTCGCCTTCGATGGCCGGCGACACGGCGGCGAACACCAGCGCCAGGATTCCGCCGAGGACGGCGTAGGCGATGATTGCGCTGCGGTAGCTGGCCACCGCGCCGAAGCCGCGAGACATCATCTGCCCGGCGAGAAATCCGCCGGCGAGCGAGCCCGCGGCGGTCGCGAACGATCCGGCCAGGTTGTACCAGGCGAAAAGCGACGTGCGGTCGCGTCCGTGTGCTGCTTGCGTGAGCGCGACCTGCTCCACGGCGAGAAACGGTCCGACTTCGTTGCCGCTCGGGCTGATTACGCCGATCGTCGCCGCGAGCACGAGCAGCGTGAAGTCGCGCGTGATCGCGAAGACGACCGCGGCGCCGATCATTAATAGTGCGCCGGCGAGCAGCGTCCGTTTGCGGCCGAGGGCGTCGGCGCGCGTGGTGAGATAGAGCGAGACGATTACGTCGCCCGCGAGCGTCAGCGACAGCAGCAGGCCGATGCGGTGATCGTCGAGGCCGATCGCCGACAGGTAGAGAACGAGGACGACCGCGACGAAGCCGTACGCGAACAGCCGCACGATGCGCGCGGCGAACAGGAGGCGCGCGTCGAGCGGCAGTTTCATTTACGCACTACGAACGGTGGCCTCGTGCAGCACCAGATCGAGCGCCTTCTCCTGGCTGAGCGACATCCGCAACGCCTCGTATCCGCCGTCGTGCCGCAGGCGGTGCTTGACCTCGGCGAAGTCGCGGTCGGCTTCCTTCGCCGCGCGGCGAATCTCGGCGTCGACTTCGACGTCGCTGACGATGAGATTTTCTTTCTTCGCGACCTGCTCGAGGATCAGCGCGCGCTTCACGCGCTTGACCGCCTCGGGGCGAAACTCTTCCTGCATCTTGCGCCAGTCGATCTCGGCCTTCTCGATGTCGACGCCCTGCGAGGCGAGGAAGCGCGCGTAGTTCTGCAGCGACTTTCCGAGCTCTTCCTCCACCAGCGTCTCCGGCACTTCGAAGTCGTGCGCCGCGAGAAGAATCTCGCCGATCTGGTTCTGCTTGAGCCGCCGCGCTTCCATCTCGCGATGCTTGCGGATGTCCGCTGCAATCGCGTCGCGCATCTCATCAACTGATTGCCATCCCCCGGTACTCTCCGCGAATTCGTCGGTGACCTCGGGCTTCTCCTGGACGCGAATCTCTTTCAGCGTGACGTCGTGCTTGACGGTGCGGCCGCGGAACTGCTCGTTCTGCGCATCGTCGGCGTACGTCTTCTCGAACGACGCCGACTCGCCCGGCTTCTTGCCGCGCAGCGCTTCGTGCAACTCGGGGAGCGGAGTCTCTTCGCCGAGGCGGAAGTGGCCGCCGCGGGTGTCGGGGTCGAGGCCTTCGGCCGAGGTCGTCATCTCGATCATGGCGATATCGCCATCTTCGAGACCGCGATCATCGACGGGACGATACGCGCTGGCCTGATCGCGAAGACGTTCGATCATGCTGCCGATGTCGGTTTCGGCGACGTCGACTTTCGGATCGTCGATCGACAGTCCGCGGTACTCGCCGAGATCGAACCGCGGCTTCACTTCGAATTCGGCCTTGTACTTGACGGGCGCGCCATCGACGAAGGCGTCCATGTGCTGCAGATGCGGCTCGCCGACGATCTCGACGCCTTTGTCGGCGATCGCGTCCTGGAACGTGCGCGGCAGCAGGCGCTCCATCACCTGCTCCTGAATCTCTTTCGCGAAGCGGGTGCGCACGATTCCCGTCGGCACTTTGCCGGGACGGAATCCGGGGATGCTGGCCTGGCGACTGAAGTCGGCCGTGACGCGCTGCGCCTCGGACGAGATCAGATCGGCCGGGATTTCTACTTCGACAATCTTCTTGACCGGGGAGACATCTTCATAATTCAGAAGCATTCGCTGACGACCTTCGGATGGATTTTCGGCTGGATTGGTGCGAAAGGCGGGACTCGAACCCGCACGGCTTTGGGCCACTGGATCCTAAGTCCAGCGCGTCTGCCAGTTCCGCCACTTTCGCCCGAATGCAAAAAGGACCGAGCGCGCGCCCAGTCCTCGGCATCGTACTTGATTTGGTGCCCCCACTAGGACTCGAACCTAGAACCAACAGATTAAGAGTCTGCTGCTCTACCAATTGAGCTATGGAGGCTCGGGACTTCCGCTAACTGCACGCGCCGATCATCTATTTCTCCGCGCGAGCCGCGCATTCTAGGCAGACGGCGCGATGCGGTCAAGGACGCGCGGGCAGCATCGCCTTCCCTTTGCGCAGGTAGTCCCACGCGGAGAAGAGCGTCGCGATGAGCGCGATGCGGAAGAGGATCTGGAGGAACGGGAGCAGTGCCGGCCCGAACGCGTTCGCGGCGATGGTGATGCCGAGCGTAACAGCCTGAATCACCGTCGAGGTCTTCCCCGCCCACGACGGCGGAAAGCGCTTCACCTGCACGCGCGTGTAGAGCAGATAGGCGATCGCAATGATGAAGAAGTCGCGGATGAAGACGGTGAATGTCAGCCAGGCCGGAATTCCGGCCACCGGCAGTCCGCCGCGCAGCGTGTAGAAAAGATAGCCGCAGACCAGCATCGTTTTGTCGGCAGCAGGATCGAGAATCGCTCCAAGCCGCGAACGCTGATTGAAACGGCGCGCGATCACGCCGTCGAAGAAATCCGTCACCGCGGCGCCCGCGAAGATGAAGAACGCGATTCGATATTCGCCGCGAAATGAGGCGTAGATGAAGACGGGGACCGCGAATAGCCGCAGCAGGGTCAGCGCATTCGGGATCGTCAACATCAACGCGCGCAGGTTACGCGAACGCGAATTCGTACGCCAACGTTGAAGGAGCCCTAGCCAACCAACGGCCAACCAACGCCGCCGGCGTGCCGGCTACAGCTCCGCGCGGAACTGGTCGAGCGCCGATTTGCGGAGGTAGATCGTCTTCCCCTCGGACAGCAGCAGGTTCTGCTTCATCAGATCGTGAATCAGCCGCGACACCGTCTCGCGCGACGTCCCGATCATGTTCGCGATGGCCTGATGCGTCGGCCGGATCACGGCGATGTAGTCGTTGTCGAGCACCTTCCCGCTCTGCCGGGCCAGGTCGAGGAAGAAGCGCGCCAGCCGTCCGTAGACGTCCATCGTCGCCAGCGACTCGATACGGTTCGATGCATTGCGCAGCCGTTTCGACAACTCGCCGAGGACCTTCTGCGTGATCGAAAAATTTTCGCTGAGGATGTGCAAAAAGTCGGTGCGCCAGATCGAGACGACTTCGAGCGGCTCGATGGCGATGACCGTCGCTGACCTCGGCTCGTTGTCGAAGAGCGCCATCTCGCCGAAGAAATCGCCCGCCGCCAGGATCGAGAGAATGATCTCCTTCCCCTCGGGCGAGATCATCGTCACCTTCACCTGACCCTCGCGGATCAGGTAGAAAACGTCGCCGATCTCGTCCGCGTGAAAGACGGCGTCGTCCTTCGCGTAGCGGCGCGTCTTGGCGACGGCCGCGATCGACGCGAGCTCGCGGTCATCAAGCTCAGCGAAGAGCATGAACTTCCGGTAGAACGATGATGGGAGCACTGGCGCGCGATTTTAGCAGCAAAGCCCGGTGCTACACTCCGCCGCGAAGTCCCCAACGAGAGTGGCCATCAAACGGATCATCCCGATCTCTTCCGGCAAAGGCGGGGTCGGCAAGACGACCTTCGCCATCAATTTCTCGCTTGCCCTCTCGCGTCACGGCCGGACTGTGCTCGTCGATCTTGACACCGGCACGTCCGCGATCCGCAACGCGATCGACGTCCCGATCCAGAAGGACCTCTACCACTTTTTCCGCAAGGGCGAGTCGCTCAATCACTGCGTCACGCATCTCGACGACAAGCTCGATCCGAAGCGCGAGTTCCGCAATTTCGGATTCGTGGCCGGGCCGCTGCACCTCATCGACGAGATCACGAATTTCGGCGCGGCGAACAAAGCGCGGCTGATCGAGGCGATCAACGGGCTCGACGCCGACTACGTGATCCTCGACATGCGGGCCGGCCTCGACTCGAACGTGATCGATTTCCTGCCGTTCTCGAATTCGGGCGTCCTGATCTTCACGCCCCACCTTCCCAGCGCCACCCTCGCGGCCTCGGACATCGTGAAGGCGATCCTGTTCCGCAAACTGCGGCTGATCTTCAGCAAGGAGTCGCCGTTTTTCTCTACGGTGGATGGGAAACTTGACTTCTGGCGGCTGATCAATGAGCTGATCGATCAGGTCGAGGATGTCTACGATTCGTCGGTCGGCAATCTGGATGCCTTCGCCGACGACCTCGCCGGCAACCTCGGCGATCACCCGATCACTCGCACCGTACAGCAGACGCTCGACGAGTTTCGCGTCCACTACGTCCTCAATCTTTTCAACGGCGTCGATGATTCGTTCCAGACCGCGGTAAAGCCGTTCATCGAGAATCTGACCGCCAACGTTTCCGCGCGCTGCGGCGTCACGAACGTCGGCTGGATCACGCGCAGCGACGCGATCCACCGCGCGAACTGCAACAAGATCCCGGCACTGCTGCTCCCGCCGGACATTAAGAAAACCGGCAAGAGCAATCGCGTCGCGCAGGAGCTCGACGATCTCCGCGCGATGGCCATCGGCATCGATCAACCGCGGCGCAAAAGCGCGAAGCAGCAGAAGTCGACCGCATCACTCGACCCCGCCGATCATCTTTCCAACCAGCTCAACGTCCTCCGCTCGATGTTCGACCAGAAGAAGGACGACGACTTCCACGCGAACTTCGACTACGCCTCGCAACGCGCACTTTTCACGATGAAGAACCGCCGCCCCAGCGAGTTCGGCGACATCCGCATCTACACGCCGACGGAAATGCTCAACACGATCTTCGCAAAGTCGAACGTGCCGACTGCCGTCGATTGGGGTGAGTTGGAACTGTGAGATTGGGTAGAATCAAGTCATGAGAATCGCGCCGGGCGTCGTTGTATCTGGTCAGGTAATTGTCGAAGGCAAGCCGCTGCCGGACGGTTTGCTCGTTACGGTTCTCGCTCGGGAAACGGAAGAATCTTTCGAGCTCGACGCCGATCAGCAAGCAGAACTTCTGGAATCGATCGCGGAGCGGACCGAGGCGAATTGATTCCAGCGGAAGAGGTTCTTCGGAAACTTCGGAACCCGCGGTGACCGATCGGCTACCCGTCAAGTTCACGCGGCGGGCGGACAGCATGTCGAGCAAGCCCGCATCTGGTGGTGGGAAAATCGCACGAAAGCACCCGAAGCTCTCGCGCAGAGGGTGTGAAGAAATCGTTTTGTCATCCTGAGCCGCCGCAGGAC
>JBAVBF010000678.1:0-1638 GCA_049586115.1 Thermoanaerobaculia bacterium
GGCGCAAAACGACCACCAGCGCCGGACTGCCGTCGTGGACGATCGCCTCCGAGCTCTTCGTGCCGCTCGATTGCGCAGGAGCGGGGTGCGCATCGCGTTGAAACTCGCGCCTGTCCCTGCGCAGCCGTTCCTCATGGGATCGGACGACGGCAGGCCGGACGAGCGTCCGGTCCATCGCGTGTGGATCGACGCGTTCGAGATGGGAGCTTGCCAGGTGACGAACGCCGAATATGGCGCCTTCGCGAGCGCGACGGATCACGCGCCGCCGCCGGCGCCGTTCCACGATCCGGAGCAGCCGGTGGTGGGGGTGTCGTGGTTCGAGGCGGTCGCGTACTGCGATTGGTTGCACAGCGTTTCCGGCCGGCGCGTTCGTCTGCCGACCGAGGCCGAGTGGGAGTGTGCGGCACGGGGAGGAGCGGAAGGGATGCACTATCCGTGGGGCGATGAGTGGCCGCTGCAGGACGATGCGGATGGTCCGCGTGTGGTCGGACGCCGCGCACCGAATGCATATGGTCTCCACGACATGTGCGAGAACGTTCACGAGTGGTGCAGCGATTGGTATGCGGCGGATTTCTACGGCGTTTCACCGGAGCGGAATCCGCGCGGTCCCGAGGCCGGCTCACGCCGTGCATCGCGAGGCGGTTCGTGGCGGCATCAGTTCACGTTCAGCCGTTGCGCTGCGCGCTCGAGCATCCCGCCGGAGTTTCGATATGCGGACTACGGCTTCCGAATCGCCTGCGATCCGTGATGGCGGACATCACTGCGCGACGAGTTTCAAGCGAGCGAATCCTGTCGTTGCGCTGGTCTGATCGATGACTCCGACCGAAAGCATGCTTTCGCCCTGTTTCACGCGAATCGTGGTCGTGAACGTCATCGGCCGGGCGCGGACGCCCGCTTCGGCCGTGGCGGGAATCCGCAGCGTCTCCGGCCGGCGCATCACTTCCGAGGGGCCGCCCGCGACGCTGCCGACGGTGAAGTAGAGGACGAAGCCGCCGACGAGATCCTTGCCCTCCGGAAGAAGCGTAAGCGTCGGAGCCATCACAACCTGCACCGGAATCGCGTAGATGCCGCGGCCGTCCTTCTTCGGAGGCTTGGTGCGAATCGCGACCGGCCATGCGCCCGGCACATCCGCGTAGAGGTTGGCGATCGTGCGGTCCTTCATCTGATCCTCGCTCGATCTGAGCATGAACGTCTGCGGCGTCCGGACCGTGTACGTTCGATTCCTGGTCTTGACGACGATCTTGCGAGCGCTCCGTCCGCTCTCGCGTGGCTTGTATCCGAGCGAGTAATACGAGTCGAGGTCGCGGCCGATCGTGTCGAAGGCAAGGTCGAAATTCGACGTGTTGGAGATGGAAACGCCGCCGGTGATGGCCGCGATCGTCTGGAGTGCTGCCGAGGTGTTCGCGAACCGCGTAAAACTCTCGGAAGGGTCGGACGGTGCGTTGTCCGCCGCCGAAAAATCGGAGTTCATATCGTTCGCATCGATCGTGTAAATCGTGACTCCGTATGCCCCTGCCTGGTTTGCAACGTTCGTGATGGTTTGTTGCATGCGATTCCCGGTCGCTCCGGTGACCATCTGCAAGTCGAGCGGGTTGCTGTTGCGATTCATGAAAGGTGCGTATTGAGCTTCAACGTACC
>JBAVBF010000679.1:0-21123 GCA_049586115.1 Thermoanaerobaculia bacterium
CCTTGTAGCTGCGTCCCTGGATGCTGAAACGATTCACGTAGTTGCCGCCGAGGAGGACGGAGAGGTCGCGTCCTGCCTGCGTCATGTCGACGCCTTGCGCGCGAAGTTTGTCGCGATCGAAGACGACGCGCGCCTGCGGCTGATCGAATTTCAGATCGGTGTCGGCGAACATGAACTTGCCGCTGGCGAACGCCTTCTGCACGAGCTGATCGGCGAACTCCGCGAGGCGCGCCGGCTCCGCGGTGGAGACGATGGCCATGTCGACCGGAAATCCCTGATTGCCCGGCAGCGACGGCGGCACGAGCTCGATCGCCCGGATGCCGGGGATCTTCGCGACGCCCGCCTGCGCCTGTACGACCAGATCGGCCGTGCTTTTCGTGCGCTGGTTGAACGGCTTGGCAACCATGCCGCTGAAACCGCCGGTCGGAAAAACGATCTCGAACGTCGCCACCGTTTCGGGGAACGAGTGGTAGACCTTGTCGATCTGCGTTGCGAAGAGCTTGGTCTGCTCGATCGTCGAATTCGCCGCCGCCTGGATGATGCCGAAGATGAAACTCTGATCTTCCTGCGGCGCCAACTCCTTCTGCGAAAACATGTAGAACGGGAAGATCAGCGCGACGACGATGAGCCAGAGCGTCAGCACCACCGGCCGGTAATTCAACGTCCGCCCGAGCATGCGCGTGTAGCGCTCGCGGATGCGGTCGAAGCGCCCGTTGATCCATCCCGCGAAGCCGCGCTCCGTGTCGCCGGCGCGCAGCAGCTTCGATCCCATCATCGGTGAGAGCGTCAGCGCCACGAAGCCGGAGATCAGCACCGCGCCCGCCAGCGTCAAGGCGAACTCGCGGAAAAGCGATCCGGTCAGACCGCCCTGCAATGCCACCGGCGTGTAGACCGCCGCGAGCGTGATGGTCATGGCGATGATCGGAGCGACCAGCTCGCGCGCGGCGTCGGCGGCCGCCTGCAGAGGCGATTTGCCCATGTGCAGATGCCGCTCGATGTTTTCCACCATGACGATGGCGTCGTCGACGACCAGGCCGACGGAGAGCACGATCGCGAGCAGCGTGAGCAGGTTGATGGTGAAACCGAAGACGAGCATCAGCATGACCGCACCGATGAGCGAGATCGGCACCGCCACGACAGGGATGATCACGCCGCGCACCGAGCCGAGGAACAGGAAGATGACGAGGATGACGATCACCAGCGTCTCGGTGAGGGTCTTGAGCACCTCGTCGATGGCGTCCTGGATGTATGCGGAGGAGTCGTACGGCACGGCCGCCTTCATGCCGGCCGGCAGCTGCGCCTGAATCTCCGGCATCGCTTCACGAACGCCTTTCATCACATCGAGTGTGTTCGCGGTCGGGAGCACGTAGATGGCCATGAAGACGGCCTTTTCGCCGTTGAAACTGACCTCCTGCTCGTAGTTCTCGGCGCCGAGTACGACGTCGGCGATGTCGCCGAGGCGCACGACCGTTCCGTTCTCTTCCTTCACGACGAGCTGTTTGAAATCGTCGACGGTCTGCAGGTTCGTATTGGCGACGAGGTTGACCGAGGTCATCGTCCCCTTCGTGCGGCCGAGCGCGGAGAGGTAGTTGTTCGCCGCGAGTGCGTCGTGCGCCATCGAAGGGGAGATGCCGAGGGCGGCCATCTTCTCGGGCTTGAGCCAGACCCGCATCGCGAAGGTGCGGTCGCCGAAAATCTCGGCGCGCTGGACGCCGCTGATCGCGCTCAGCTTCGGCTGAACGACGCGGACGAGGTAATCGGTGATCTGGTTCTGGTCGAGATCGCGCGAGGAGAAGCTGAGGTACGCCGCTGCGAACTGGCTGTCGGTGGTCTGCAGATCGATGATCGGAGCCTCGGCCTCAGGAGGCAGCTGGTTGCGCACCTGCGCCACCTTCGACTGGATCTGCGTCAGCGCGGCGTTGTTGTCGTAGTTGAGTTTGAGATGAACGGTGATGGTGCTGACGCCCTGCGTGCTCGATGACTCGAGGAACTCGATGCCGTCCGCGCCGGCGATGGCGCGCTCGAGCGGCGCGGTAATGAATCCGCGTACGAGATCGGCGTTCGCGCCGACGTATGCGGTCGTCACGACGACGTTGGCCATGTCGCTGCGCGGAAACTGCCGCACGGTGAGCGAACGGATGGCCTGCAATCCGGCGATGAGGATCACCAGGTTGACCACGATCGCCAGCACCGGCCGGCGCACGAAGAGATCGGTGAATTTCATCTAGCTGTCTTCCGGCCGCGGCTTGGGGTTGTTGCCCGGCATCACGCTGTTGTTGACCTGCACCGCCGCGCCGGGACGCAGCTTGAAGACGCCCGAGGTGACGACTTCTTCGCCCGGCTTGACGCCGGTGAGCACCGCGACCTGATCGCCGCGCGAGTCGCCGAGCTTGACGAACTGCTGCCGCACGCCGCGATAGGTCTTGCCGTCGGGACCTTTGACGTCTTCGACGATGAACACCGAATCGCCGAAGGGCGCGTAACTGATCGCGGACGCGGGAAGCGCGATCGCGGCAGTCTTCGCGCCGTGCACGAAATGCGCGTCCACGAACATGCCCGGCCGTAACCTGCCGTCCGCATTCGCGAACGAGGCCTGCACCTGTCCGTTGCGCGTGGCTTCATCGATGACTGCTCCGAACGCGGTGACTTTGCCGGTCTCCGTCACGCCGCCCGCGTCGACTTCGATTTCGGATCCGACCGTGAGATGACTCATCTCCTGTTGCGGCACGCTGAAGTTCACGTACACCGGCCGCAGCGATTGCAGCGAAACGATCGGCGCGCCTCCCGCGAGGTATTGCCCGAGGTTGATTTCGCGCAGTCCGAGAACGCCGTCGAAGGGAGCGCGAATGATTTTGCGCTGGATGGTGGCGTTGAGCTCCGCCACTTTCGCGTCAGCCTGCTTTGCTTCTGCCGCCGCGGTGTCGTACTGCGCTTCCGGGATGATCTTCGCGGCCATCATCCCGCGCATCCTCTCCAAATTGACCCGATCCAACTGCCGCTGCGCTTCGGCGGACGCAAGCTGCGCCCGCTCCTGCTTCGCATCGAGTACGACGAGGATTTGTCCCTTGCTCACCGGCCGCCCCGAGTCGAACTCGATCCGCTCGACGACACCGGGAAGATCGGCGCTGACAGTGACGCCTTGCACGGCCGCAACGGTTCCGATGGCCTTGAGCGTGGAGTTCCACTCCTCCTGCCGCGCCACCACCGTCGTGACCGCCTCGGGTGGCGGCTGATACGACATCCCGGCCATGGCCTTCTTGATCTGAAAGTACTTGAACCCGCCGATGATCGCGATGAACGCGACCACGACACCCAGCATGAGCAACATCCGCTTCGTCATCGGGCGCGAATTATGGAGCGGGCGAGCCCGTTGACGCCAGCCCGCCGCCCGACTATGCTGCCGCTCCCTCTCCGGAAATGGCGAGGTCCCCCAGTTCGTTGCGACGCATCCAAGCAGGCGCTTAGCTCAGTCGGTAGAGCATCACCTTCACACGGTGGGGGTCAGCGGTTCGAGTCCGCTAGCGCCTACCAAAACGTAAATCCATGAAAAGCCCGAGGTTCCGCACCTCGGGTTTTTCTGCGTTTGGGGGGTTTTCGGCCTACAACTCTTCATACAACTCTTCATACGATGCCGACTCGATACCTGCGCCGCGCGCCGCCGGTTCTTTGGGGCGAAGCCTGCCAAGGTTGGACAGCGCGCCTCTGCCACGCGATGCTATGAGCATGACCACTGGACCACAGCCGCCCGTTACACCGAAGCAGCAACTGTTGCCCCTTCTCGCGATCACGCCGGAGCAATTTCAGTCGTTCTGCCGCGATCTCGTGAAGGAACTTCCGGGCATTGTGGAGTGCCATCAGCACGGCGTCCAAGGCGATCCGCAGCACGGCATCGATCTCGTCGCCACAACTGACTCGACGGAGACGTGTCCGCGTTCAAAGCGGCCTCCCATTCCGACCGACGTCAGATGCTCCGCAACCTGAAAGAGATCGGATATCTCTTGCCCAACCGAATGCTCGCGCTGGCGAAGTTCGCACTCGCGTTTCCGTCCTCGACGGGAGAAGTTGCTGGCCCGTTCGGGTGGGCCGTCCATACATCCCACGAGGATGTCGTCGCGGAGCTACCCGAGGTCGTGCGCTGCACGACGTCTAATCCTTCCACGTTCGACGAAGCGTGCGATTTCCTCTGGCAACTCGCAAGTGATCACCGCATCCAGTCGCCGCAGCCAACGTCCGGCGAGAAGAGTCCCATCGCGATTCTCCGGGGCATCATGGGATACGGCTACGGAGGCCGAAAACCGCAGTGGGTTCACGAGAAACTGATGGAGCGGCTACAGGTCTGGCTCAAGGTTGCGCGGACGGATGCCGAGTGGATCGGCATTCTTTCGATCGCGGAGGTTCTCTTCGGCAAGACATCCATGGACAACATCTCCGACGACGATCTCCGAATCACGATCATCTCATTCGCGATCAATCCGCAGTTCGCACGGCAGCCCCGCCAGGCTGCAATCGCGATCGCTGCCTCGGCGCTCGAACATCCTTCGCGGATGGTTGTCGGCGCGGGCGTGAAAGCTCTCGTGAAAGAGGTCGAGCCGCCGCACTCGCTTGGTGGTCTTGTCATCAGCGACGAGCAACTGGCCGCGTGGCGCGACGAACGCCTGGCCGCGCTCGATCACCTTGAGGCACTCGCAAAGCGTAATGCCGATCCCGTAATTGGCGTGCTGTTGGACGGTGCGATCGAATGGTACGCGGAAGATGACGTCGGCGGACAGGAGCACGAAGTGCGAACCAGGGCGAAGCGGGCGTTGGCTGCGCTGCGTGACGAGCTTCCTGATCGGATTGCGCGCGCGGTGCGCAATCCGTGGAGTTCGCGTCGTCGGCTCCGTGACGAGGAGGCGGCCGAGGAAACGCGGCGGCGCATCGAGGAAACGGCGCGTGAGCTCATTGGTTCAGTCATGCCATCGGACGCAATGCGCCTTCTCAACGACTTCGTTGAAGGCCTGAGCCGCCTCGAATTGCATCCATCCCCGGGCCACTTCGTCGCAGCGGTCGCGCGTGTCGATGCCGACCACACCGCGCAGCTCTGTCACGAACTCATCGCCGCGGGTGAGATTCACCTCGCGTCGTATGCGAACTCGCTCTTTTGGCCACTTCGTTCATCCGATCCCGATCGCTTCCACAAGCTAATCAGCGAGTTGGTAGCGGAAGGCAAGCTCACGGCGGCGAAGTCGCTGATTAGCACCTACGGCTGGTGGGTCGGCGATGAGGCGTTTACTGCTGAAGATCTCGTAAGCCTGCGGCGATTGCACGAAATGCACATGGACGTCGCCGTCGTAGGCCTGTCCGCGCTACCACGTGTTGCGAAGCAACATCCGCGTCTCGCCGCGGGACTTCTCCTTGCGGTCGATCTTGCGGCAGACCAGCACCGCGCCGCAGCCATGGCAGAAGCATTCTTCGGTTCCGGGCACGAACTCTTCGATGCCCTGACGGATGAGGAGCTGGAACAATGCATCGGAAAGCTCGCGCCGATTCCGCAACTCGACGACCCACACATCACCGAGATGATGAAGGGCTGCATCGGGCGTGTACCGCTCGCTGTCCTAGAGATGTTCGCTGATCGGATCGAGCGCGAGGAACGTGGCGGCGACTTCCGGTACACCGCGCTCCCTATTTACGAGACGGAGATCGTGCTGTCGGAGGAACTCACCACGTCCGAACGATACATCGCGCTCTTGCGCCGCATCGATCACGACTACCAGTCAGGTTTGAGCTACGACGCGCCCCGGTTCTTCGTGTTAGCTGCGGGCAACATGAACGAGACTGCGGTCACATTTTTACGCGAATGCAGCGGGCGCCGAACCGACTCGGCATTGACGTTCGTCGCGAATTGCCTGCGCGGCTCCGCGTGCCGCACGTTGACCCTTCGAGACACGGCGTTCACGACACAACTTCTTGCTGACGCTGCCGCGGTCAATCCCGAGTTGCTTGACGCCGTCGAATCGGCGCTTCTTTCCTGCGCTGTTCCTCGCACGACGACAGACCAGTTGCGCGCTGAGATCCGTACGCACGCCGAAGCAGCGCGCGACACGCTGCCGATCGGCGAAAGAGCCCGCGACTTCTACCAGAAGGTCGTCACGGAGATACAGCGGCTTGATGCCGTACAGGATTAGATCGCCGGTTCGTCATCAAGGCGCGCGACGACGGATTGCTTCGCCTGCGGGGAGAGGCGTGCGTACCGCTCTGTCATCTTGATGCTCCGGTGGCCGAGGAGTTCGGAGACCACCTTGAGATTTTCGCCCCGGCTCACGAGGCGGCTTGCGAAGGTATGCCGCAGATCGTGGACGCGAAAGGCGCGCGTGATGGCGGCAATCGCTTTTGCGATTCGGAAGTAGCGCCGGATCGACGAGATGTCATATGACCTTCCTGCCGGCGTCACGAAGACGAATCACAAGCGGTGGACCGCCGCCTGAGAAGATCATCGGGAGCATTCCGTCCCAGAAAGCCGCTCCCACACTGCAGATAGGAATCACAGCCGTCGTATGAGGCGAACGCCGATTGGGATGAGAAACTAACATCGTGGCGCTTCCAAAAACAGGCGTTTCCTGGAGCTGCAACGGCGCACGTATCGTGTGGATGCCGATGGGCGGACGAGTGAATTTATCCTCCGGCGGTCGCGTTTGGCGGTCCATGCGCCTTGGCCTTCGCCGGCTGGCTCGGAGTATCGCCGCCGCTGCCCGCCTCGGCGTGCACGATTGGCGTTCGCTGCTGTTGAGCGCCCGTATGGGCGCGTGGGTCATCCTGATCTCGATCTCGGCGCGGTTGGTTCGGTTGCCGACGATGTTTCGAATGGCCGAGACGCGACGCCGGTGGGCGCCATCCGCGCTTCTTCCTGCCGAGGAGATCGCCCGCCGGATTGATCGTGTCTTTCATGCCGGTCTCGTGAAAGACGGTTCCTGTTGGAAGCGAGCGGCGGTGTTGCGGCGCTATCTCCTGCTCAATGGGATCGAGACCGAGGTCGTGTTCGGCGTACAGCGGGGCGATGGAGGAGCACTGGCAGGTCACGCATGGCTGGAGCGCGCCGGCGTACCGTTTCTGGAGCGCGAGCTGCCGCAACAGTACACGGTCACCTTCCGCTACCCATCCAGCTGATTTCCCGGGTCAGGGCTGGGACTTCGCCTGCTGGAAGTCTGCTTGAACGACGAAGCGTACCGGCGTCATTCGGAGGGTGGTTACATCGAGCCGGTAGTAGAGTTTGGCCTCCGGGGTAAGCGCCGTCATGACCTGCTCCAGTGTGGCGTCGGTGACAGAGCCATCGATCAACGTCGAGCTGTCACCGATCAGCTCGACCGGAAGGCCGAGCGCATCAGCGATCTTCGAGACCACCACGGAAAGCGGCTGCTTTCTGGCGAAGACTCGGAACCGATCGTTCCGATAGGTCACCTCCAGTTGGCCCGCGAACGGATCGACGCTCGGATCTTCCGTGTTGCCGTAGAACATCACGGTTTGCGACGAGCGTTGCTCCAACTCTTTAAGCGAAGGCGGCTGTTCGCCCGCATTGCGCAGGTAAATCGTTCTGATCTCCGTTTTGCCGGCGGGGCCGCCGTTGAGAATGCCGTCGACGTAGCCCTGTGGCGCCAGCTGTCTCAGCGTCAGATCGAGAGGCTGTCGATCGAGCTCCGCGGTCACGCGGAACGTGCGGGCCGGCACGCTTACATCGACGGTTACCCCGAGCTCTTTCGCCAGCCGTGCGGCGACTTCCGTCAAAGGAGCATCCGAGGCGGTCAACGTGACCAGAGGCAGGCCGCTGGCGGCCGGAGATACTTTGAGCGCCAGAGGCTTTTTTTTCTTCGTCGCCGCTTGTCCGTGCAAGGAAACGAACACGAGCAGGAGAAAGGCAAGGGGTTTTCGGAAGTTCATGCTCGAGTCTCAAGCCGTAACGACCAGACGCTGCACCTTCAGTTGTTCGAGAATCCGGTCGACATTCTTTTCCGCATCCTCCTCCGTCGTGTCGTAGACGGAGGTGAGGCGGGCGACGATGTCCGTCTTTGATCTGCCATCGGCCAACGCCTGCCAGATCACGGTCGCGGTCTCATTCAGCTGGTAGTAACGCTTGGTATCGAGATCGACGAGGACGCTCTCGCCACCTTCGAATTCCGTGACGACGATGTTCGCGTGCGGCATGGGAAGAGGGGCACTCATGTACGCGCAAGTTTATCGTGGATGAATGTCTGACTCACGACGCGGCTTTCCAGGGTGTTTTCCCTAACGTCCTGAGGCAGAAAAGGCAAGGGGAGCCCGTACGAAGGTCGATCTCAGGGCCGCGCGCAGCCATTTCCGTCAGAGCTGCCGCACGCCGTGCGACCTGCTCGGAGGCCAGCCGCTGCACACGCAGGAAGGCGGTGCCGAAGCTTTCCTGGTTCAGATCGGCGACCACGTCGGGCTTCTCCAGGGCGCCGCGAAATCCGGATAGGTTGCAGCAAAGGGAGAGGCGGCCCTGATAGTCGACGCTGAAGCTCGCACCCTGCAATGGCGCGCACGGAGGGGCAGGATCGGTGTTGACATAGCCGACGTCCAAAGCGACGGGCATCTTCAGAATCCGGCGAAGCAGGGCGATCTCCTGTTCGGCGTGAGCACGTTCGTCGACGCTCATCGCCGAGTCGGCCTCGATCTGATCAGACGTGGGCAATAGATGTGAGAAGTGGAGAGCCTGCGCGCCCAGGCGCGCGGCCAGGAGAGCGATTTCCTGGATCATCGGAACCGTATCGCGGCGGATTACGGCCTTGATGGAGAACGGCATCTGCCCCATCTGGCAGCGAGTGAACGCGCGGATCAGCCGGTCGAACGAGCCACTGCCGCGCCATCGGTCGTGAGCCTCCCGTGTCGCTCCGTCGATGCTGAATCCGACGACGCTCACCACGTCGCGGTGCGTGTCGAGCGCCGGCCAGACACGATCGAAATGCCAGCCGTTGGTGACGAAACCGGCTCGCATGTTCTCCGCGCCGACGGCCGCGAGGATCTCGCCAAAATTCGGGTGCAGCGTGGGCTCGCCACCTGTAAAGGAAACGTGGCTCACGCCGGCTGCCTGGCGCGCGTCGCGCAGGATGCGTCGCAGAAGCTCGACCGGAAAGAAATGGGCGCGCGTTCGGTAAAGCGCTTCGTCGTCGCGCAAGCAATAGCTGCAATGCAGGTTGCAGATGTTCGTCAGCTCGATGACGATACGCCGAGGTGAATCAGCCGGTTGCGGTAACTCCGCGTCGAGAATCATCCCACCGCCGGTGCAAGAGAAGCGAACAGACGGGGTGCGGCCTGAGCGTCATACAGAAGGTCCGTACCTGCCAGCAGCTCATAAGAATCGCATTGCCTGGCAAGGCTGGCGAGCGCGTTCAGGTGCGGTCGTGCGACCGCCGTATCGTAGGAAGCCCAGGGGCACATCTTCAGGAGGCGCCCCAGAGCATCCTGCGCCGCCAACGGACGCGTCTCGGTTCGCGGTGCACCGGTAATCGTCGGAAAAACGAGTGCTCGCGGCGTGCACGACGATGCGAACCTGCCCGGAAACAGCACCTCGGGATCGAGACGGCGTTTGGATGGCTCGAACGCGTTCGGCTCCCGCGTGGCCTCCTCGAGATGCGGAACCGGACAAGCTTCCAGCGTGCTCTCCGTCGCCGCGAAGACACGCCGGAACGCGAACGCCTCCGCCGCCGGGGAGCCGTCGCGGATCAGGACTACATCGTCCGCCACACTGGACCATCCAGCCGCCGCCAGTCGCATGGCCAGGGTCGTCTTGCCGCTCCCCGATGGGCCGATCATGAGAACGCCACCGCTCGCCGCATTGCCGGGAGCGATGACCGCGGCGGCGTGCAATTCGTAGAGCCCGCACTGCCGGAGCGCTGCCTGTATCGCGTAGAACAAGACGCGGGAGAACGCGGTGGACGAGCGCAAGGTCTCCGAGCCGATCCACACGTCAACCCGGCGTCTCGCCAGTGGATGAACACGGATCCATGAGTCACTGGTCGAGAGATACCAGAAGCCGTTTTCCGAATAGCAGGTACCGCGGTGGACGGCGAACGCAGCCGCTCCCCGTGGCATCGGCGGCACGTTCTCTGTCGTCGAGAGTTCGATGCTGAAAGCGGATTCAGACTCGTCCGCGCAAACGGCAAAGTGCCAGCCCGCAACGACGCGGGACACTTTCTCAGACGTATTTTCGTCAGCGCAAAAAAGAGTCACGCTCTGGCCGGCGACCGTGTAGCTGCGGCAAGGCGCTTCGACCAGCGAGGGGGGCACTCTGGGTAGCGTCTAGTTCGTCGCGCCGGACTCGACCGCCTGGAAGAAAGTCGTTGCTTCCAGTACGTCGACGGGGGAGGAGATTTGCGGAGTGACAAAGGGCTTCTTCTCGATGTTGTTCACCTGCTCCGGGCTCCCAGCATCCGTGGTCTCAAACTTGATTCGATCAGTCATCGTGTCCAACTCCTCACCTCCGCGCCAGCATATTTTTCTCACGGAGAAACTCGCGTCAAAGTAGCATGCGTCTCAAGGTGAGGTCAACACAAACCGAGCCCGGCAGCGTTCCGGCGAACCATCCATGAAGCTTCCACCCAAAACCCACCGCGACTGAACCAGGTGCAGAACGCTGCCGAACGATCTGACCCACCGTGGACGCCGAAATCCATCGCCGCCGCGTCGTTCTTCCTGCTCTTTCTTCTGATCCAGACGATGGTGCCGCTGGTTCGCTTGTGGGCGCCGCGTCCCGCACGGTTTGGCTGGCAGATGTTCTCGGGCACGCAGCAGCGCTCGCGCTTCACGCTCGTCATGCGCGATGGCACGAGCCGTCCGCCGGACCTGACTCGATACGTGGCGCTGTCCCGAGGCGAGATCGAGTTGGAAAAGGCGCTGCCCGGACACCTCTGCCGCGTGGTTCCCGATCTCGCCTCGGTTCAGATCTTCGCGCCGGGCGCGAAACAGGCGCGAGTGTACCCGTGCCCCTGATGACACCGGTCGCGCTGCTGCGGCGTACGATCCGATTGCGAACCGACCCGCGGCCGTTGGCAATTGCTCGCATCATCGTCGGATTCGCCGCGTTGCTGGAAACGCTGGAAGCAGCGCGCGTCCTTTCGCGAGTGCTGCGGCCCGCCGTGGTCAAGATCTCTTTCGTTTCCTGGGTTCCCTTGATGCCCTCTGGCGCGCTCCTCGTTTTTCTCGCGGTGTGGGTCGTTGCCGCATTTCTCTTCGTCCTCGGTTGGAAGACGCGGCTGGCCGGCACCGCGCTGGTACTCATCACCGGCTATACGTTGATCCTGGACGAACAAACCTACAGCAATCATCTCTACTTGCTATGCCTGGTCATCCTGCTGCTCACGATCGCCGGCAGTGGCGCGGTATGGTCGCTTGATGCGCGACGGCATGCCATAAGAGATGTCGCGGCCTGGCCGGTTCTCTTGTTGAAGATCGAGGCCGCGATCGTCTACTTCTTTTCGGCAATGGCCAAGCTCACGCCGTCGTACTTAGCCGGGGAGATCCTGACCCGGAGCTTGAAGCAGGAGGGATGGGTGGCTCTGCCAGCATCGTGGCGAACGCCGGCGGTCATGACGTCTCTAGCGGTTGCCTCCATCGTTGCGGAGCTTTTTGTCGCGTTCGGACTTTGGTCCCGACGTACGCGGCCTTTCGCAATCGTCGCTGGAGCAGGATTTCATCTGATGATCATCGCGACCCTGGATTCGAGCAGACTATCGCTCGCGATTTTCGCCTTGGCGATGCTTGCGCTATACCCGCTCTTTGTGGATGCAAAATCTCATGCATGTACCAGGAGCTCGCATCACTGATGGGGAGCCTTGGGCAGCCAACGCTGCCGGCCTAGTGCAGGTGCTCGTTCTTTCTCAGTAGACGGAAGGGCCGGACGACGTAGTAAACGAATTGCAGCGCTCGGGGAACGCGAATCGCGCGGACATCGGCGTCTGTCGGGGTCAACAGATGTCGTAAGTAGCTTCGCCTGGCGGCCCACGTCCGTCGCGCGAAAAGGTTGAAGCGTAGGCTGGTGACCATTCCGGGTGGCCTGGACGGTTGCCGAAATATCCCCCGTTTGACTTGCGCGACTAAGGGTTCCATGGCTCGATCAGATCGGATGGCCGCCGCGGCCGATTCCGGCAGTGGCGCGTCCAGCAGTTCCGCGGCCAGGTGGAGTCCGACGAGAAGCATCCGTTGTTGATCGTTGCGCTCTGCGCGGGCGAGTATGTCGGACCACTGCAGGTCGGGATGGCTTGCGAGCCACTCCGCGATATCACAAACCCACGCCAGCCTCTCCCACAAGTGCTTCGATCCGTGGACGCACAACGACAGGAGCATGTCTTCCGGGGCAAGGGCCAGTATCTCGCGTCCGCCCATCGTTTGTGGCGTGGCTCGGCGCCATAAATCTTCCGCGGTCAATTCCGTGGCGAATCGCTGAGGAGCGACTTCCCAGTGGAGCTCGACTATGAGCCTTCCCTCGTCCTGCTTGAACGCGAGATCGTGCTGCGTGCGGATCAGAAATGCCTGCTGGGCCGGAGTCGGGGCGGGGTCGGGACGGTATCCGAGGCGAGTGAGAGTTCGGACGGATTGTTCGACATCGTCTCGCCTGACGATGACGTCCAGGTCGACGAAGCGGCGAAGAGAAAGATCGCCGTAGCCGGCAAACGCGAGAGCCGGCCCTTTGTAGGGAATCGCAGTGACGCCGTCCTCGGCGAACGAGCAAAGTACGCGATCGAGCTCTCCCATCAGGAAGAGATTCCGTGCCGCGTTGCCCATATACAGCTCCTTGAGGCGGGACAGTGAATCGGGAGGAACCTCTCGCGGAGCGACCGCCATAAGCTGCCGATACAGCAGGGGAAAAAGAGAGTGGCGGCGGCTGATCGCCAGCAGCGTTTCCCAATCCAGCGCGCTCCGGGCCAGTTCGCGAATGACGAGCGCATGCTGCTCATCCATGCGCGATCGCGCGCAGGCGAGAAGCATCCTGTATTCGGCAGTCAGTGACGTCCGAGCGAGATCCGCATCATTCAGCCGGTTCATGTCTTTTGAGGACGCGAGTGCTCTCCAAAAAAAACGGCCGCCCGGACGAACCGGGCGGCCATCGTGACAATTCAGAGGTGGGACGACGCTACGGCAGCGCTTCCACGGTGATGTAGAACTTGAACGAACCGGTCTGCTGAATGCCCAGGAGGAACTGGACGTTAATCGATGCTCCGTTCGCCAGAGGTGTTCCGAGCGTGACCGTTCCCGACGACATCGTGCTGTTGAACCCACCGCCGTTCGGCTGCGAGGGTGGCTGTTCGAGGGTGGTCCCCTGAACGTTGACCGTGCAGGGAGTGGTCGCTACGCCGTTCGAGGCAAGGCAGGTCGCGGCATCATTGATCCCCGCCACGACGACCAGCGTCGAGGTACGGGGACGGAGATCGGCAAAGCCGGAGGGCGCAGGGAACGTCGTGATGTCGATGACGCGATAGCGGAGCCGCGTGACGGA
The DNA here is from genome assembly GCA_049586115.1 of Thermoanaerobaculia bacterium. Classification (GTDB taxonomy): domain Bacteria; phylum Acidobacteriota; class Thermoanaerobaculia; order Gp7-AA8; family Gp7-AA8; genus JADGNZ01. The sequence goes on from JBAVBF010000679.1 coordinate 13,484, forward strand.
AGCGCCCGTGTTGTTGACGACCCGGCGCCGGATGTCGAGCGTGCCGAAGGTCGAATTTTGTGCTGGAACGGACGTGAAATCACGGACGCGGTTCGGCGGGCTCGAGGACGCAACGGACGAATCGAGGAGGGGCGTGCCGAACGAAGAGTCGCGTTGGATGGGCGAGGCGAGGTTCTCCGGCCCCGGCGCGCCCAGGCGCTGTCCTGCACCTGCCGAGGTGCCGTTGGTGTCGACGAAGATGAAGTCGACGGCGTTGTTGTTCGTATCGAGCGGTGCGTTGACGGTGCATGGGCCCATCGTCGTGATCGACCCTGCCTTACCGCAGTTATCGCGGTAGAACGCATAATCGATCGAGAACGGCGTCAGCGCCGGGTAGCCGGTGCCCTCTTTGTAGAGTGTGTTCGCTTCGCTGGTAGACCCGACGGCGTCGAGGCGGTTGGCCAGCGTAAAGTTCGCCGCAACGCTGGTGTTGAAGAGTGCGATGCCTGCGTTGTCGGGGATGTCGGTGGTGTACGTCGCGTCGCCGGTCGCATTCCCTGCCAGCGAGTACGCCATGCTGTTCGTGCAGAGGTAGTGCCCCCGGTTCGGAATGACCGTTCCGTTGGGAATGACGCAGCGGGCAACCCCATCGGAAGCGGCGACGGCATAGCCGGTGCCACCGCCGGCAACGGTGTGATCCGCGCCGCTGTTGTTATAGACCTCGATGAATTCGTCGTTCGCGCCGCTGGGACCACGAAGCCGGAACTCGCTGATGATCAGCTGTCCGAACGCGGCCGGCGCGGCGATCAACGTGAGCAGGCCGAGCGTAAGTACCAGCGGCATCAATTTCTTGCCAGGGGTTGGATCAATCTTCTTCATGCCTTCATCTCCTATGACTTCTGTCGCGTTAGTGTAACCGAAGACCGCAGCCGGCCGAGTCGGCCGAAAAGCGAGAAATGTGCTTCTCCAGATGCCCGCCGTGCTTGATCCGACGGTCGCGGCGGCATTCTCTTCGTCTCCGCTCGCCCGGAGCGTGAGCGGAATCACGGCAGCGAGGATAAGAGGATCTGCCTGCCGCAGGAGTTGACAAATCGATTCGGTGGCTGTATTTAACCAGTGTGTTAATTAACTGATTGGTTTAATACGCCATGCCAGCCGACAAACTCAGCGTTACTTTTGCCGCTCTCGCCGACCCTACCCGGCGCGCCATTCTGGCCCGCCTTTCCACCGGCGCGGTCTCGGTTACGGAGCTGGCCGAGCCGTTCGACATGAGTCTTCCGGCCATCTCCAAACATCTCAAAGTCCTCGAGCGCGCCGGTTTGATTGCGCGAAGCCGCGATGCGCAGTGGCGCCCATGCAGCCTCGAGGGCGCGCGGCTCAAAGAGGTTTCCGAGTGGCTCGATCACTACCGCCGTTTCTGGGAGCAGAGCTTCGACCGGCTGGACGAATATCTGCGCGAATTGAAAAAAAAGAAGGAGAAGAAGCATGCACACCACACTCGAAAGAAGTAGCTCTGATACCGCCGCGCGGGAGATCGCCTCGACGCGCGTTTTCGATGCCCCTCGGGATCTCGTTTTCGACGCCTGGACCTCGCCGGAACACGTCGGGCAATGGTGGGGTCCGAACGGATTCACGACCACGACGCAGTCGATGGACGTCCGTCCCGGCGGCGAATGGATCTTCGTCATGCACGGCCCCGACGGGACCGACTACAGGAATCACATCGTTTATCGCGAAGTGGTCCGGCCGGAGCGCATCGTCTATGACCACGTCAGCGGTCCGCTTTTCCACGCCACGGTGACCTTCGAGGCGGAGGGTCAGAAGACGCGCATTCGCATGCAGATGCTGTTCGAGACCGCCGAGCTGCGGAATCAGGTCGCCGAAACGTTCGGAGCGGTGGAAGGTCTCAACCAGACGCTGAACCATCTCGAAGAGCACGTTACGAAACTCGCAGCCGAAGAATTTGTGATCAGCCGCGAGTTCGACGCGCCGCGCGATCTCGTCTTCAAGGCTTACACGGAAGCGGAACGCCTGGCGCAGTGGTGGGGGCCGAAGGGATTCAAGGTGAAAGCCGCCAACGTCGACCTTCGTCCGGGCGGCACGTTTCACTACGGAATGGTCGGGCCGGACGGCAGCGAGATGTGGGGCAAGTTCATTTATCGCGAGATCCTGCCTCCGGAGCGGCTGGTTTTCATCGTCTCCTTCTCCGACGAAAACGGCGGCACGACGCGGCATCCGATGGCGCCCACCTGGCCGCTCGAAATGCTCAACGTCCTGACGCTGACGGAGCACGGCGGCAAAACGACCGTGGCGTTGCGCTGCAGCGCGTATCACGCCTCGGACGAAGAGCGCGCCACGTTCAAGGCGGGCCACGCGAGCATGCAGGGCGGCTTCTCCGGCACATTCGATCAACTGGCCGCGTACCTGGCCGAGGCGAGATCATGAATGCAATCGATCGATTTCAAGCACAGGCGCCGAGGATTCTCGGCGCCTTCCGATTCCTGGCCGGAGTTCTCTTCGCCTGCCACGGCGCGCAGAAACTCTTCAACGTCTTCGGCGGGATGCCGCCAGGAGTTCCGAAGGGATTGATCTGGACCGCGGGTCCGATCGAGTTCTTCGGCGGCATCCTCATCGCCATCGGCCTGCTGACGCGGCCCACCGCCTTCCTCTGCAGCGGCCTGATGGCCTTCGCCTACTTCCTCGGGCACGCCCGCAACGGGTTCTGGCCGAACATGAACGGCGGCGAGATCGCGCTCCTCTTCTGCTGGCTCTTTCTCTACCTCTCCGCGCAGGGTCCGGGTGCGTGGGCGGTGGACAACCTTCGACTCCATCTGCGGAAATCTGCGTAATCTGCGGATGAGGTTTCACTCACAACGAATTCAGAAACGCGATCAGCTTCGACTTCGCGTTGGCCGCGAGATCAGAGTACCGGTCTCGCGCGCCGCGCGCCTGGCCGTCGTGCGCGAGAATGGCCTGGTCGAGCGTTGTCGCGCGGCCGTCGTGCAGGTACGTGGTAATGAATCGCAATCCCCACAGCGGCGCCGTACGCATCTCCTTGCCGGTCGAATTTCCCATCTCCAGATCGTCGCCGAGGACGCCCATGTCATGGAGCAGAAAATCGGAGTAGGGGCGGTAGGTCTTGCGATCGAGCGCGGCGATCGGATTCGAACCCGTGCGTTGCGTGGCCGTGTGGCACGCCGTACAGCCGATGCGCTCGAACGTCGCCTCGCCGTCGTTCACGTCGCGCGATTGCGTCGCGCGCGGCGGCGCAGCCAGCAGCGACATGAAATTCGTCAGCAGGATCGGACCGGAGCCATCGTCATTAATTCCGGGAGCCGGATTGAAGGCCAGCTCCGCGCAGTCGCCCTGGGGACAACTCTCGTTCGGAAAATCGGGCGTGGTGATTCCCATCTCATTCAGATACGCATCGCCTGAGAACTGAAAGAGCGATGGCACCTGCGCTTTCCAGCCGAACTTGCCCACGGTCTTCATGCCCGCGCGAATGTTGTCGACCATGTTGACGCGTCCCGCGACGCCATCGCGCCGCGAAGCTTGTTGCGCCGCGGCCGCAACGAAGTCGGAATCGGGCGTGGCGTCGACGAGTCCGAGTCCGAATAGCGGCGTAGCCCTCCGATGCACAATGCGATTTGCAGCCGCCGGCACAACCTCGGCTTTGAAGTTGTGGGACAGACCATCCGCCGGGCCGATGGCGTGATCCTGCATCAGCGATCCGCCGAGGGACGCGAGCGCGTCGTACAGACCGTTGATGCGCCGCGAGAACCGGGTGACCGTACGCGTACTGCCGCCGCCGATCGCGGGGACGCCATGACATGCCGCGCACGAGCGTTCGTTGAAGACGGGCCCGAGCCCATCGCTGACTTCCTCTTCCTGGCTAAAGTCCGCCAGTCCCGCCACGAAATCGGCCCGCTGCGATGTCGTCAATCCCGCAAATGCCTCGCCCGCCGCCGGATCGGGTGCCGGCCGCCCGGTCCCGCTCTTCCGCTGCGCGCTCACATTCGCCGCAAGCATCACGAACAACACCCCAACCACCAGCCGTTTCATACCGCCTCCTTGTACTGATGAGCACGGACTAGAGAAACGGACATGCCATGCGGTTTCCGAGAGCAGCGTCCGCGAATGCGGTGCGCAATGACTCATTGAGTCGGGGAACTTGGACGCAGGCGTGGGTCGTATGACTCGCGACGTGTATCCTCCGCGCGTGTCTGAAGGCGGCGATCGTTTGACGCGGATTGCTCGGTCGCTTCCGCTCGCGATCAGCATCCTCGTCGTCCTCGCCGTCTACGCCTTCTTCGCGGGCGACGGCAGGTTCGACTTTCGCCGCCTCGGCACCTGGGAAGAATCGAATTACGCCAGTCTCGCGCAAGGATTTTTTCGTGGGCAGCTCCATCTCGAACGTTGGGTCAATCCGAAACTCACGGCGTTGCCGTACCCGTACGATCCGAAGGCGCGCGAAGGCATCCATTACGAATGGGATGCGAGCTACCTCAACGGAAAGTACTATCTCTATTCATCGCCGCTGCCTGCGCTCCTCGGCTACATGCCGCTGCGGATTCTGCGGCGCGGCTATCCTCCCGATTCGTTCGTAGCGCTTTTCTTCAGTGCGTGGACTTTTCTCGCGTCGGTCGCGTTCACACGCCGCGCGCTGAAACTGGCAGGACGTCCGTTGAACATCCCCTTTCCGCTATGGGTGCTGTTCATCGGCCTCGGCAACGTGACCGCGTTCGTCCTCGTGATGATTCACATGTACGAGATCGCCATCATCTGCGGAATGGCCATGACCGCGATGTGGGCGCTGGCGCTGCTGCGCTACAACGAGTCGCCGACAGTAGGCCGCGCGGTGTTGCTGAGCATCTGGCTCGCGCTATCGATCGCCGCGCGCCCGAACCTCGGCGTGTTGCTCATCGTCACGGCGTTCGCCATCCAACGGACGCGAAAGACGATCATCGCCTTCCTCGCGCCGCTGGTGATCGTGGCAATTGCCATGCTCTGGTACAACGCCGCGCGTTTCGGCGATCCCTTCGAATTCGGGATCCGCTATCAGCTCACGCACATCGACATGGCCGGCCGCAGAGTCTGCAGCCTCTGCACGTTTCCGGAACTGGGGCGCTTCGGCAACAACGTGCAGTACTACCTTTTTGCGCCGCTGCACGTGCACAGCGCGTTTCCGTTCGTCGATGCCAACCCGGCGCGCGTCGATCGCGCGGTGTCGTGGCCGACGCCGAACGGAATGACCGAGCAGATCATCGGCATCGCGCCGATCGCTCCATTGATGATGCTCGGGACGCTCATCGCCATCCTTCTCGCGCTGATGCGCGGACCGTCAGACATCGCCACGCGCAGCGCACTGCAGGTGATGTGCGGCGCCTGGCTGATCCTCTTCGGCCTCTCGACCTGCTGGTGGATCGTGGCCCGCTACTCGCTCGATTTCATGATGCTGATGAGCGTGTCGACCGTGGTGTGCATTGAAACGATCCTGACGTCGCTTCGCGCGACCACGATTCGCATCGCTCCGCTCCGCGCGATCGTCGTTGCCCTTGCCTGTTACTCGATAATCACCGCCATCCTCCTCGGCTTCGCCGGCCCGGGCGACGGATTCAAACGCGCCAATCCGGTGATGTTCGAGCGGGTAACGGGATGGTTCAAGTAGCCGGTTACCGCGCGCCGTCGGGCCGGACGCGCAGGAAGAACGTGCATGCCTTGCCCGTCTTCGATTCCACCCACACCGAGCCGGCGTGCGACACCGCAAACTCCCGCACTTTGAACAGACTGCGGCCGGTGCGCTCGGCGGATTGCGGGTTCCAGACGAAGCCGGGTTCGAAGATCGCCTGGCGCAGCGGCTCGGGGACCACCGGGCCGTTGTCCATCACGAAGAAGAGCAGCAGCGGCTTGCTTTTGTGCTCCATCCAGCGGACGCCGACCACCACCTGTCCGCTGGGCGGAACGTAGTGCAGCGAGTTGTCCATCAGGATTCCAAGCGCGTCGACGAGTTGCTCGTGATCCTTGAAGCGTTCTTCGAGCTCCGGGACATCGATCTGCAGCTGGATATTTTTCAGATCGGCGAACGGACCGAAACGATTCGCGACCGAGTGGATGAGATCGACCACTCGCGGCGTCCGCGCGGCCGGCGGCGGCTCCTCGACTTCGGGCGCCATCTCCAGCGACGACAGAATCTGATCGATCGTGGCCGCCCAATCCTCGAGCAGCGGATCGCGTTGCCGCGTGCGCGACGATGCCAGCACCGACTCCCGCAACGAACGGAGTGGCGTGAAGACCGTTTCGCGCACGAACGACACGAACGATGCGTGCGCCGGATTCATCGGATCGGCTTCGCGGAACATCAGCACCGCGCCCATCGCACCGCCGGAAATCGGGACCAGCGTGTAAAGGATGTTGCGATTGCGGATGCGCAACGCCATCGATGTCGGAACGGAGAGCTCCCCGATGCGCGCGCCGCACTCCATCTCGATCTGCTTGACCGTGGAGAGGTCGGATTGCGGAACTCCGAACAGCTTCTTCGCTTCCTCGGTGACGAACTTCACCGTCCGGTCGGCGCCGAGGACGATCGCCGGCGCGCCGGCGGCCATGATCACGTTCGCGACGCTGGTGATCGCAGGCGATGCAGACTCCACCGGAAACGGCAGCAGCGGCGCCTTCGGAAACGGCTCCGGTTCCGGTGCGGGTGCCGCGGCAGTCGCGGCTCCGCCGGAACGCCGCGTGGCCGTACTTTCGCCAACAGGTATTGACGCGGGAGGCGGGGCAGCAGGCGAGGGAGGCGCTGCCGTTTTCGCGGCGGATTCCTTTTGTTTGCGCGGTTTGTCGCACCTCTCGCAGAGGATTCCCCGCGCAATCGCCGCACCACACATGAAGCACTTTTGGGCCATGAACCGATCTCTGGACTGGCGATCTTACGCCCGCTTCTTGTGCTGCTGCAACGTGATAGCCTTCGCCGCCGTTTGGAGGCCCCATGAAAAACATCGTCGTCATCGGCGCCGGCACGATGGGAAACGGCATCGCGCACACCGCCGCTGCGTCCGGCTTCGACGTCACCCTCATCGACGTCGCCGAGGCTTTCCTGGAGCGCGGGATGTCGACGATTTCCGCAAATCTGCAGCGCGGCGTCGATAAGGGCAAGATGACCGCGGACGAGAAGCAGCAGATCCTCGGCCGCATCCGCGCGACCCGCGATATCGAAGCCGCCGCGAGTGCCGATATCGTCATCGAAGCGATCATCGAAAATCTCGCCGCGAAAACGGAGCTGTTCGCGAAGCTCGATTCGATCACCGGCGCCGATTGCATCCTCGCCTCGAACACATCGTCGATCTCCATCACCAAAATCGCCGCCGCCACCAAGCGGCCCGACAAAGTCATCGGCATGCACTTCATGAATCCGGTGCCGGTGATGACGCTCGTCGAAGTCATCCGCGGCATCGCCACCAGCGACGAAACCTACGCGCGCGTGGCCGAGCTCTCCAAGCAGATGGGCAAGACCGCGATCGAGGTCAACGACTATCCCGGCTTCATTTCCAATCGCGTACTGATGCCGATGATCAACGAAGCCATCTTCGCGCTCTTCGAAGGCGTTGCCACCGCCGAGTCGATCGACGGCGTGATGAAGCTCGGCATGAACCATCCCATGGGAC
>JBAVBF010000680.1:0-3198 GCA_049586115.1 Thermoanaerobaculia bacterium
GCGTAGGACGGTCGAAGGACCCCTCATGCTTGCGTCGAGATTTGCCGCCGCCTGTCCCTTTGGCTACCGGGATGGGGGTCCTTCGACCGTCCTACGCTGCTACGCCGCTCCGGCGGCTCAGGATGACAGTCGCCGCCCTTTCATGATCTTCACGAACGAACGGCTGCGCAGTTCGTCGAGCGTCAATCCCGTTGCCAGCGCTTCGTCTTCCGTGATTGCGCCGCAGTTGAGCGCGCGCAGGAAGTAGTTGAGCAATCCTTGGCCGGTCGCGGCGTCGTCGAACACATCGCCGACGAGCGTCGCTTGTCCTGCTTTGGCGATGAAGTTGTTCAAGCGATCGGTGGCCGCGCGCAACCCTTCCAGGAAGAACGAATAGACCGCCGCGTAACGCGTGGGCAACTGCGCGGGATTGAGATCCCATCCCTGGTAGTAGGCGTTGATCAGTGAGTGGCGGATGTGATCGACGTGCAGCCGCCAGGCGCGATGGACGACGGCGCGGTTCTCGGCGATCTGCTCGGGCGTGAGCGTTCCGCGATGCGGCGCGATCGGCATGATGTTCGTGGCGCCATCGGAGAGCCAGAGGCCGGTGCCGGCGTAGGCCACCTGCATCATGTGCCGCGCGAAATCGCAGGCGGGATGGTCCATGCGCTGGTGCTCCGCGGTGATGTTGCAGCTCGCTGTGTAGTCGTACGTCCCGAAATGCGCGGCCACGGCGCGGCCGCGCGCGGCGTCGAGGAAGAGCGGCAGGTTGGAGACGCCGTTCTCGCTGAGGATGGCCTGCGTCGTCTCGATCATGAACTCGAAGCGGAGCGTTTGTTTCGGCAGGCCGAGCTTCGGTTCCATGGCGTCGAACAGATCGGCGAGCGCGGTGACCTGCTGCGGCAGCTGGATCTTCGGCAACGTCACCACGAAGTTCGGCGGCAGACTGCCGGCCGCGTCGAGCAGCGTGGAGATGAAGATGTCGAGTGTGCGCATCGAGCGCGGCATCAGCTCCTGCGAGAACTGCTTGATGCGGATGCCGATGAACGGCGGCAGCGTGCCGTTTTTCATTCCCGCCGCGACTTCGCGCGCGGCGGCGGCAGCGTGGCCGTCTTCTTCTTCGTCGGCCCGGTTTCCGTAGCCGTCTTCGAAATCGATGCGGAAGTCTTCCACCGGTTCGCGGCGCAGCTTCTCGATCACGCGCGCGTAGACCACGTCGCGAAACTTCGGATCGAGCCCGATGGCCTCGCCGAGCGTGGCGGCATCGGGCGCGAAGTCATCGAGCGAGCGAAGAGCGAGCGCGCCGAGCTTCTGGGTCGTGTCGCTCTTGAACAGATGCGCGCCGCCGTAGACGGTGTGCACCGGCTGGCGCGCGCCCGACTCGCCGGGAAAGCGGGCCATGAATTTCTCGAGCGCAGGATCGAGCTTCGAGGCGGCGGATTTCAGGTCGTCGTCGGAAAACGTTCGTTTCATCGTCTATCGCGTCCGGAGCACTGCCGCCACGCCCCATCCAATCAGCACCAGGACCGACAGCACGATCCAGTTGTACTGATTGCCGTAGGTGGCAACAGGGAAGTGATTGCTGATCATGATGAACACCACCGGCAGGACGATGAACGTGTTCTGTTTCGAGCGCTGTTTGGCGCGGTCGGCCAGACGCATGTCCGGTTCCGTCCCTGCTTTCACCGCGCCGATGAGCTGCTGCTGCGCGGGGATGATGCGCACCCAGACGTTGAAGGCCATGAACGTACCGAGCATCGCCCCGATCTGCATGTACGCGGCGCGGCCGCTGAAGAGATGCGTGGTGGCGAAGATCGCGCCCGCCAGCAGGATGTACGAGACGATCGTCCCGGCCATTTCATTTTTCGCGAGCGGCGAGATCCAGAGCAGGTCGTAGATCAGCCAGCCGATCACGATCATCCCGACGCTGATGGCCACGGCCATCCCGTTCGACATCGCGTGGACGCTTTCGTCGACCATGATGCCGCCCGTGTAGTAGACGAGGATCAGCAGCACGATTCCGGAGAGCCAGGTGAAGGCCGCCTCCCACTTGAACCAGTGCAGCGTCTGGTTCAGCAGCTCCGGCCGCTTCTGCTTGTCGACGATGTAGAAGCCGCCGCTGTGAACCATCCAGATCTGCTTTTCGCCATGGAACGCGTGATCGAGCCAGGTGAAAAACCAGGTCTGCCCGACCCACATGATGGCCGCGAAAACATGCGTCCAGCGGACGGCGAGATTGAGCCACTCACGTACGACGTAATTCATCGCGCTCCTCGATTTGCGTTGGCGCGCGAATGTAGCAGAATCGCGCGTCATGCGAGAGATCGAACGCATTCTCGACCAACTCAATCGCGCCTGGGGCGGTCCATCGTGGACCGGGGTCGACATCGGCCCGCTGCTGGAGGGCATCACCGATCAGCAGGCTCGCGCCCATCCGATCCAGAATGCGCATTCGATCATCGAGCTGGTGGCGCACAGCAGCACGTGGATGGATGCGGTCGCGCATCGTCTGGCCGGCAGCGAACGCGAGCTGACCACGGAAGAGGATTGGCGCGACGTGTCCGAGATGCCGTGGCCCGAGGCGATCGAAGAGATGACGAACGCGATCAGCCGCCTCTCCGACACCATCGCGCGGCTGACCGTCGACGACCTCGACAAAAAAGTCGCCGGACGCAGGTACACGGTCTACGTCATGCTGCACGGCGTCATCCAGCACACGATCTACCACGCGGGTCAGATCGCGTTGTTGAAAAAGACGATTTGAACCACAAAGACACAAAGGACACGAAGAGATCCCCTTTGTGCTCTTTGTGCCTTTGTGGTTCAACGATTTTTCGCTCATCCGTAGGAAGACCAAACCTCCGGCGACGGAGCGGCGCAAAAGAAGAGCTTCTACCAGGTCGCGCTGGCGGCGTTGTAAGCTCGTGCGTCATGAGCGACGCGCAGGAAGATCTCCGCTATCCCGTCGGCAAGTTCAATCGTCCGAGCAGTACGTTGACCTCGGATGAACGTCATTTTTTGATCGATCAGATCGCCGCCACGCCCTCGCGCATGCGCGAGGCCGTGGCCGGTCTGGCGGAATCGCAGCTCGACAGGCCCTACCGCGATGGAGGGTGGACGGTGCGCCAGGTCGTGCATCACGTTCCCGACTCGCACATGAACGCCTACACGCGCGTGAAGCTCGCGCTGACCGAAGAGCAGCCCACCATCAAGCCGTAC
>JBAVBF010000681.1:0-5845 GCA_049586115.1 Thermoanaerobaculia bacterium
CGGCTGCACCTGCAAGCGGGCCTGATGCTCTCGGGCAGCGCGCGGCGCGCCGGCAACAACATCGAGTTCGTCGGATTGGAACAGGTCGAGGGGATGGCGCTCGAGGAGTATCGCGAGTCGCGCCGCCCCTTCTCCGAACTGATCTCGATCGATCCGAATGAAATGTTCAAGCTCGAGACGGAGCCGGAGCGGCTGACCACGCGCGTCATCGATCTCCTCTCCCCTCTCGGCAAAGGGCAACGTTGCCTCATCGTCGCGCCGCCGAAAGCGGGCAAGACGACGCTGCTGAAAGACATCGCGCACGGGCTGAACCTCAATCATCCCGAAGTCATCCTGTTCGTCCTCCTCGTCGATGAGCGTCCGGAGGAAGTCACCGACTTTCGTCGCTCCGTTGCGAAAGGCGAGGTGGTCGCGTCGAGCTCCGACGAAACCGCCGAGAACCACATTCAGATCGCCGAGGTCGTGCTCGAACGGGCGCGGCGTCTGGTGGAGATGAAGCAGGACGTGGTCATCCTCTGCGACTCGATCACGCGCATGTCGCGGGCGTACAACAACGAGCAGCGCGGATCGGGAAAGATTCTCTCCGGCGGTATCGACGCGCGGACGATGGAGAAGCCGCGGCGCTTCTTCGGCGCGGCGCGGAATGCCGAGGAGTGGGGATCGCTCACGATCATCGCCACGGCGCTCGTCGACACCGGCTCGCGGATGGATGAAGTCATCTTCCAGGAGTTCAAAGGAACGGGCAACACGGAGATCGTGCTCGATCGCGGTCTGTTCGAGCGGCGCATCTTCCCGGCCATCAACATCGCCCAGACCGGCACGCGGAAAGAGGAGAAGCTGCTGCCTCCGACGGTGCTGCCGAAAACGCACACGCTGCGGCGCGCGCTGGCCGGGACCGATCCTTTGAACGCGATGAAGATGCTCCTGGAACGGCTGCAGAAGTTCCCGTCGAACGACGCGTTCCTGAAGAGCTTCTGACGATACAAAGCCGTCCCGGAAAGATTCACAGCAGACGCACGCGAAATCGACTGAAAAGAGCTTGGTTGCGCCGGGATCATACGGTAATGTGTGCGCCGAAAGTTTGGGCGTGTGGGTCAGTCGCGCCATAAATCGGTCTTCCAAAAAAAACGCAGGTCCTCAGGAGGGTTTTGTATGCATAGCCGTATCCGATGTCTGTTCGTAGCGATGCTTTGCATCGTCATGTGCACGGCGGCGTTCGCGCAGTCAGACAGCTCCACGTCGGGGTCGATCAACGGCCGGATTACCGACAGCACGGGCGCTGGTCTGCCTGGTGTCACCGTAACGGCCACCAATCTCGACACCGGCTTGTCGCGGAATCGAGTCACCGAGAACAATGGTGACTACACGTTCACGCTGCTTCCGCCGGGACGTTACCGCGTCGACGCGGAGCTGGCCGGCCTCGGCAAAGCTGCCTCGCCGACGCTGACCGTTCTCCTCGGCAATTCGACGAGAGCCGACGTGAAGCTCGCGCCGCAAGTCAGCGAGACCATCACCGTCACCGCGGGTGCGCCGGTCATCGATACGCAGCGTTCCGGACTGGCTTCGTCGGTCACGAACCAGCAGATCGAAAACCTGCCGCTCCTCGGGCGCGACTTCCGCTCGCTGGCGGCACTGACGCCCGGCGTCGGAACCGCCTCGTTCGACGGCGCGGTCACCGCGAACGGCGCGCGCTCGCTGTCCACCGATTTCAACATCGACGGTGCCAGCTCGAACAACGACTTCTTCGGTCAGCAGACGGGCGGCACGCGTCCGCCGTTCACCTTCTCGCAGGCCGCGATCAAAGAGTTCCAGGTCATCCGCACGCAGTACGACGCGGAGTACGGCCGCGGCGTCGGCGCCACGGTCAACGCCATCACCAAGAGCGGTACCAACGACATCGACGGCGAGGCGTTCTACTTCCTGCGCAAGAAGTCGTGGGCGTCGACGCGTCCGCTGGTCATCAACACGAACATCAACGGGACGACGTTCCCGCTGGCGGTCTCCGACAGCTTCCTGGCGAAGGATTCGTCGCAGCCCGGCTTCGCCGTCGGCGGCCCGATCATGCGCGACAAGCTGTTCTACTTCCTGAACGCGGACGGCCAGAAACAGAACCAGCCGGTCACGATCGGAAACGACCTCCGCACTTCGACGCAGTTCCTGGCGCTCACTCCGGCACAGCAGGCGCTGGTTCTCTCGAAGATCCAGACCGCCGTCGGTGTGCCGTACGAGACCGGCTTGAACTACTCGCAGGACAACAAGCTCACCGCGTATCTCTTCAAGTTGGACGGCAGCATCGGCTCCAACAACCACTGGTCGTTGCGCGACAACATCACGAAGTTCGACACGACCAACAGCGGCGCGACGTCGGCGTTCGGACTCAACCAGACCAACGAAGTCGACAAGTTCTACCAGGCCGTTCTCGAAGGCGACTCCGTCATCACGAACAACCTGTACAACCAGTTCATCGGACAGCTCGGCCGCGACCAGCGCCCGGTGACGTCGCAGTACGGCGGCACCGAGTTCTCGGTCAACTTCGGCACGAACCAGTTCTTCGGCGCGAACGACACCACCCCGAATACCGCCGATGAAAAGAAATATCAGATCAAGGACACGCTGAGCTACCAGACGCACGGCCACTCCCTGAAAGTGGGCGGCGAGTTGCTGCACCGCAATCTGTTCGACTCGTTCCCGCGCTTCGCCGGCGGCATGTATGCCTTCAACACGCTCATCGCATTCGTCAATAACACCCCCAACTCGTTCCAGCAGGCGGCCGGTGTCGACAACGGCGATGTCGAATGGAACACCAACCTGTGGGGCGCGTACGTCAACGACAGCTTCCACATCGGACCCCGCCTGAACATCGACGCCGGTCTCCGTTACGACTACGAAGCCACGCCGCGCCCGCCGTCGAACGCATTCACGGCACATCCGGAGTTCCTCTCCCAGATCAAGAACGATTCGAACAACATCGCCCCGCGCCTGGGCTTCTCTTACGACGTGTTCGGCACCGGCCGCTCCGTTCTTCGCGGCGGCAGCGGCAAGTTCTTCAGCTACATGCCGGACATCCTGCTGGCCAGCCCGATCCAGGGCATCAGCGGCGCGCTCCGGACTGCCACGTTCACCTGCAACACCACCGCAACGAATCCCTGCCCGACCTATCCGAACATCTTCACGACCGACCAGTTCCTCGCGAAATCGAGCCTCGGCGCGAACCTCGTCACGATCGGCTCTGACTATCAGGCGCAGGAAGCGTGGCGCACCAGCCTGCAGTTCGAACAGCAGCTCGGACAGACGTACAGCGCCGGAATCAGCGGCGTCTACTCCAAGCTGACTCACGTGCAGGGCACAAGGAACATCAACGTCGTTCCCACCGGCGTAGTCCTCGGCAACATGCCGGTCTACGATTACAACAGCTCCGCCAATGCCGCGCGCCCCTACAAGGATCTCGGCATCATCCGCGAGATCACCAGCAACGAAGACGCTTGGTATCGCGCCCAGACCCTCGAGTTCCACAAACTCGCCGTCAACAACTCGAACCTCACGTGGGACCTCAGCTACACCCACGCGGCATCGATCGACGACGAGACGAATTCGCGCTCCACGTCGACGACCTTCCTCATCGACCCGAACAACCCCAGCCTGAGCGAAGGCCCGAGCGACAACGACGTGAAGCACCGCATCGTCGGCGACCTCACCTATCGTCTGCCGTTCGGCTTCCGCGTTTCCGCCATCGGCTTCTGGCACAGCGGCTTTCCCTACACCGGCGCAATCAGCTTCACCTGCAACGGCTGCACGGCCAACAGCCTCACCGGCCAGGCGCAGACCAGCGTGGCCGCGAACTTCACGCCGGTATTCATCAACGGCAGCGGCAACATCATCGACATCACGGCGGCTAACAAATCGACGCCGGCCGAGTTCGCGGCGTTCCTTTCGGGACAGAGCGGTCACCTGATCAGCCGCAACACCTTCCGTCAGCCCAGCGTATGGGACGGCGACATTCGTCTTTCGAAGATGTTCAACCTCACCCACGGCATCCAGCTCGAAGTGCTCGGTGAGATGTTCAACGTCTTCAACAAGCGGATTGGCGTCGTGACCGGCGTCAACCAGGACCTCTACCGCGTGACCTACTGCGCGACCGCTGCCGGCGCCACCTGCACCGCCGCGGCCGGCCAGCCAAGCCTGGTTGGCAGATACGTCATCACGAACTTCACCAACAACGTGGCTCCGGCCGGACAGACGGCCAATCAGCAGAACACGTTCGGTGTCATCCAGGGCTACTCGAGCGAAGTCAGCCCGCGCCAGATGCAGTTCGCGGCGAAGATCATCTTCTAAGCAGTTCGCACACCGCATCAACTGAAGGGCCACCCGCGAAGGGTGGCCCTTTTCATTGCGCGACGACTACGCGCCGCTTCCGCGCGGCGAGCACGTACAACACCGCGCCGATCGCTCCCCAGAAGATCACCAGCTCGATCGTCGTCAGCGATGCGTGCTCGATTCGTTCGCGGAAGGAGAGCCGCCGCAACACGTTGACGTCGCCGGCCAGCTGCACGACGATCAACGTGCCCATGAACAGCAGCGAAACGACGGCGGCGATTCGTTGCACGGCGAGCGGCATGCGCAGCGTGACGCTGGCGTAAAGCGATGGATTCGCGCGGGGCAGCATCAGCAGCGCCACGCTGTGCAGGAAGTAGAGAACGACCAGCGCAAATACCGCGATGTTCAGCGCGAGCGAAACCTGCCCGCTGACGAGCAGCAGCAGCGTGACGATGAGGGTCAGAGTCAAGCCGACGATCGGCGTTCCGGTCTTCTTCGCAATCCTTCCGATGAACTGCGGTGCCAGCCCGTCTTCCGCCAGCATGATTCCGACGCGCGACGGAACGAGCATCGTGGCGTTCACTGAGGTCGTGAGCGCCATCACCGCGCCGAAGGTGACGAACCACGCCGCACCGATCGGCAGATAGCGCGATGCCGCCTCGGCCATCGGAGCCGCGGACCGCCGCAATTCCGCGCCCGGCAGCACGCCAAACGCGACCGCCGACATCAGAAAGTAGATGACCGTCGTCGCCAGAATCCCGCGCAGAAAGATGCGCGGCAGACGGTGCGTCGAGTCGCGCACCTCCCCCGCCGTCTGCGCGAGCGATTCGAATCCGGCGTACGCGAAGAACACAAGCGGAAGCGAGGCCGCGAATCCTCCCGCGCCATGCGTGAAGAACGGTTTGTAGTTGGCGATATGGATGTTGAAGATCCCAGGCAGCACGAGCACTACGATCGAGACGCCGAGGAAGATGCACATCCACACCTGGATACGTCCGAACCAGCGCACGCCGGCCACGTGGATCACATAAAAGAAAAGAAGGGACGCGGCGGCAATCGGAATCGCCGCGTTCTTCGGCAGTGCGCCGCCGAGGAGCTCGATGAGGTAGTCGGCGAGCGCGCGAGCGAGATACGCGAGCGCGCCGATGTACGAAATCACCTTCAGCCAGACGCCTACGAACGCCAGCCCGTAGCCGCCGAAGGTGCGCGAGAGATGCGTGTACTCGCCGCCGGGCTCGCGGCCGAGCGGCGTCGACAGAAAGACCGAGTACGCGACCGACGTCGCCAGAATCGCGGGCGCCAGTACGAGATAGCCGAGGATGACGCTCGATCCGGTCAGTTCCCATGCGTCGCTGGTGACTTTGAAAATGCCGGCGCCGATCAGCATGCCGAGCAGCGTGGCGTACGACTCGACGGCGCCGAGGTCGCGGCGGAGTGATGCAGAAAGCGGTGCGGACATGTCCGCTATCGTCGCACACCACGACTGACGCTTTCCGATTCAGCGGTTGAGCATAGTGCGGGCGTCCTCGCC
>JBAVBF010000682.1:0-4666 GCA_049586115.1 Thermoanaerobaculia bacterium
TCTGGAATCCGATTCGCTGCGAACGATCGACACCGCTGCATTGCGCCGCCGCATGTCGACGTTCACCGCCGTCCTTGCCGACACCACCTCGACTCCGCAAGAGATCGATACCGAATCGCAGCGCGTCGTGGCCGAGGCGCAACGGATTATCGATGAACGGAAGCGCGAGATCGCGCGGCAGTTGCCGATGCTCGAACGCGACTCGCACGAGCTGATGTCGGCCGGCCTGGCCATCGCCTGGATCATCATCATCTGCAGCTTCGCAGCGGTGCAGGTGACGTTGCGCAAAGTGGTCCGTCCGATCGAAGACCTCTCCCTCGCTGCCGACGCCATCGCCTCCGGCAACCTCGGCGCGCGCGCTCCGGTCGCCGGCGATTTCGAAGTGGCCCGATTAGCCGCCGCCGTCAATCACATGGCCGACGAACTGAAAGCGCACGCGAGGACGGACGAGCTGACGTCACTCCCCAACTTCCGCGCCTTCCGCGAACGCATCGACCTCGAAATCGAACGCGCCGAACGCTACCCCGAACGCTTCGGCATCCTCATCCTCGACCTCGACCGCTTCAAGAAATACAACGACACGCACGGTCACCTCGCAGGCAACGACGCGCTGCAGCGGGTATCCCGCGCCATACGCGAAGCGGTGCGCGTCGTTGATTTTCCGGCTCGCTACGGCGGCGAAGAATTCGCCGTGATCCTCCCCCAGCTCGACGCGCCCGCGTTGGCCGCCATCGCCGAACGCATCCGTGCCACCATCGAAGCGATGCCCGCACCAACCGATGGCTCCCAAGTAACCGTCAGCATCGGCGCCGCCATTTACCCCGACGACGGCAAGGTCTCGGACGCCCTCTTCCGCGCAGCGGATGAGCGGCTGTACGCGGCGAAAGAGGGCGGGCGGAATCGGGTGGAGTCTCGGGAGTCATTGCAGCTGTCAGGAGGTTAGGTGAATTCGAAATCACTGGTTGATAAGGCCGGCCGCGTGCTAACGAATTGTCAGGAAGCCTCACCAGACGAGCTCCTTGACCTGGAAATCGTTTTTGATGAGTACCGAAAAGATCACCTGAAGCCGCTTTCCGAGTTGACACTTGAACTTCAGCGATGGCTAGCGCAATACGATTCAAAATATTACATCGCTCATCGATTGAAACGTAAACCTCAGATTCTAAGAAAATTGATCCGACTAAGCGTGCGACTCACTCAACTACAAGATATCGGAGGCTGCCGGATCATCGTAGAGACAAACGCAGACGTCGAAAAACTCTTTGGGTTCTTGCGTGACAGAGTCGCCCAGCAGACTGACCTGACTATCCTTCGACGTACAGATTATCGCGAATTAGGTCGAGACGACTCTGGGTATAGAGCTTTGCATCTCATTGTCGAGAAAGGAGGTCTAAAACTTGAATTACAAATACGGAGCCGAATCCAACATTACTGGGCTGAGAATATAGAGCGAGCCTCCGTAATCTACGGCCACTATTTAAAGGAAATGGAAGGCGACAAGCTCGTCCTTTCATATTTCAAACTCCTATCGGATATGTTTTATGAAATAGAGTCGGGCCGCCGTGCGGATACTCAGCTCAAACTAAGGCTCGCGGCCCTCCGACAGTTTGCTGAAGAGATTATTAGCGCATCCGATCCACAGCACGTCCTTAATAGCTATGTGAACGAGGGGATCGTCAAGACTCTCATCGAGAAAGAGAAAAGCCTTGGAGGGGCTGGATTAAATAACTGGATCATAGTCTTCGATTGGAATCAGGGAGCGTTCGTCAGTTGGGATATTGTCGCGCGAGATCCTGACGCGGCGATCGCGAAATACGTAGAGCATGAGCGCGCGTTCCCGGCAGAGGATGGCTTCGAGGTCGTGCTGGTCGGATCCTCGGACGTCGCAACAGTGCGTCTAACGCATAGTCACTATTTTGGTGTCAGCGTTGACGGCGCAGTTCTCGAAAGCCTCGACGAGTCAATCGTGGGGTTCTCGAAACGGTTGGACATTGACGTGGGCGCACGTCAGATTCTCGCGTCGCTTCATAGAAAACGCTACTGGGGTACTAAGACGATTGCGGTCGATACCCTGAGAAATCACTATTGCCAGAAGGTGCTCACCTTCGATTCCTCGCTAGCGGCATTGATTGAAAAGGGCTTGGTGTATCCTGCGGCCGCGGGAGCAGGCGTTGCGCTGAACATAAAGCGAAAACGCGAAGTGGAGGAATATCTCCGGTAGGTATATTTATGTTGATCGCCAAGAACCACCCACGGAGAGCTTCACGACAGTTCGCCGATCAACCACTCAATCGCCTTCGCCACCATCGCCAAATCCCGCTCCGACAACTCACCACCCAACCCATCCCGCCATTGCTCGTAGGCGGGGCGCAGTTTCTCGATCGTCGCCCGCCCGCGGCGCGTGAGCACCACGCGCGATGAGCGGAGATCCTTCGGATCGTCGGCGCGTTCGGCGAGGCCGACCTGCTCGAGGCGGGTCATCATGCCGGTCATGTTTTGTTTGGAGACCATCATCGTCCGGGCCAGGGAGGCCAGCGACATTGGCGTTTCCGCGCGGGAGAGGGCGGAGAGGATGGCCCATTGCTGCGGGGTGATGCGGGCTTTGGCGAAAACGGGGGCGAGGCGGCGCGTGAGGAGGTTCGCGAGTTGAATCACGCCCGCGACGAGGTCCCGTTCCGGCTCGGCTGTCATGTGTGGTCGTCAATGTATTGACCAATCGCGGACGTGTCAAATGCGCGTGCTAGGCTCTCGCGGATGAGACGCATCGGCGACTGGATGCTGCTGACCGCCATCGTCATCTTCGGAACGGTTCTAAGGTTCAGCGGACTGGCCGTCCCGAGTTTGTGGCTCGACGAGATCCTCGACTATGACGTCGCCACGAAGCTGACCCACGAGCCGCTCTGGCGCTGGCTGACCGGCTTCGCCAGCGAACACGGCCCGCTCTTCTTCGCCACCGAACTGGCCGGGAGATTCGCGCACGCGCCGGAGTTCGCGGCACGGTTCGCGCCGGTGGTGTTTGGCGTGGCGGCGGTGATCGTCGCGGGCGTCCTGAAAACAGGCGCGAGGGACGAGGG
Source organism: Thermoanaerobaculia bacterium (assembly GCA_049586115.1). GTDB lineage: Bacteria > Acidobacteriota > Thermoanaerobaculia > Gp7-AA8 > Gp7-AA8 > JADGNZ01. Next base: position 3,075 of record JBAVBF010000682.1, read on the forward strand.
ACGAGGGGAAAACCTCACGTTCGCTCTCCTCCTCGCCGGCTCCCCGCTGGCCATCTACTACAGCCGCGAAGCCCGCCCCTACGCGCTGCTCATCCTGCTCGCCACACTGCTGCTCGCCGCCTTTCTCCGCCCCTCCGCGTCTCCGCGTGAACCCGTCCCCTTCATCGCGCTCGCCCTACTCTTCACCACCTCCGGCTCCGGTCCACTCCTCGTCGCGAGCGCCATCACCGCCGCCATCGCCTTCGCCATGACGCGGAGACGCGACTACGCTCTCTACGCGATATCAGGAGGAGTCGCGGCAGCGCTGATCCCGATCCTCTACCGCCGCATGCCACCGAACGCAGCATCAGGTTTTCGTTTCAGCGCGCGATTCTTCCAGCGCATTCTTCAATCGTTCTCCATCGGCGCCGTCGACATCACCACGATCCATCGCGCCGCGTATGTCGTCGCAATCCTCGCGCTCATCGGCGCAGCTGTCCTTCTGAAACGCGATCGCGTGCGGGGCGTCATCGTCACCGGCATGGCGGTGCTTCCGGTCGCGGTCAGCCTGGCCGCGCTGTGGAAACTGCGGCACTGGTACGCGGTCCGTTACGTCGCCACCGCCTTGCCCGCATATTTGTTGCTCGCCGCGATCGGAATCGTCGCCATCCTGAGGATGATTTTTCGCGGACGAACGGTGATGGCGATTCCGGTCGCCGCGCTGATCGCCGCCGGATTCATCATCCGTGAAGGATGGACCTCCGCGACGACGGAGCCGTACCGCAAGCTGAACTGGCGCGTCATCGCTGCCACGATTCACGAGCACGCACATGCGCGCGATGCCGTCGTCACGACGAACGACTGGTCGTACGTCTGCCTCGATTTCTATTTGCGCCGGCTGCCGCCGAAAGTCCGTCTCATCAGCGCGGGCGAATCGGCGTCGCGCGCGGCCAGCGTCGTCGCGCACAACGAGCCGGTGTGGATTGTCAGCGCCGGATTTCATCGGGCCGGCGACGTCGGCGACTGGAGTTGCCAATATCCGGTCGTCCTGACCAGTCCGCTGGAAGGATTCCGCCTCCACTACGCGCCCGGATTGCAGCACCTGCTGCTCCATCGCCTGACGCCCGCCGACACGCGCGCCCTCATCGCGCGCTACCCGACCCACGTCATGCCGCTCGGCAGTGCCAACAACGTCTTCCTGGCCGGCGGCTGGTACGGTCCCGACGGAGATCCCGCCGAACACGCGCGCTGGACGGGCGCCGAGGCGGTGTCGGCGATGCTGATCACGAACGCCGCCGATCACCGCCTGACGCTGCATATGATGCCGTTTGATTACGCCGGCGCGCGGCCGCAGATCGCCACAATCGCGCTCAACTCGGCGCCTGTAGCGCAGATTGCGATGACGTCCGGCTGGCGCGACTACACGTTCGACATCGGTCGCACGCATTGGCGCGACGGCGCGAATTTTCTGACGATCGCGTTCTCGCGTGCCGAGGCGCCGGCGACGATCGATGCGAGATCGAAGGACGTGCGGCTGCTCGCAGCGCGAGTGAATTTGATCGCTGTGACACCCCTGGGAACGCGGGCGTCTCGCACGTTGCCGGGTCTCAATT
>JBAVBF010000683.1:0-5511 GCA_049586115.1 Thermoanaerobaculia bacterium
GGCCAACTCGGTCGAGGAATTGAACAACGAGCCGTGGCCCGGCGACGGTGAGAATCAAACCGTCGGCCAGCACGTCCTGACCATGATCGGCGCGATCAAGGAGAACATCTCCATCCGCCGTTTTGTCCGCTACGAAGCCGCGGAGAACGCGGTGCTCTCGTCGTACATCCATGCCGGCGGAAAGATCGGCGTGCTCGTCGAGCTCGTCGCCACCAGCGGCGCGAAGAACGACAAGATGAACGACGTCGCCAAGGACGTGGCCATGCACATCGCCGCCGCGGAGCCGCGGTTCATCCGCCGCGACGAAGTGACGCAGAAGGACCTCGACACCGAGCGCGAGATCGCCCGCGACGCCGCGGCGAAATCGGGCAAGCCGGAGAACATCGTCGAGAAGATGGTCAGCGGCAAGATGGACAAGTTCTACGGCGAGGCCTGCCTCCTCGAGCAGCCGTACATCCGCAACGACAAGCAGACAGTGACCGAGTACCTGGCCGCGTCCGCGAAAGAGTCCGGCTGCGCCTACACCGTGACCCGCTTCACCCGCTACAAACTTGGCGAAGGAATCGAGAAAAAGAGCGATGACTTCGCCGCCGAAGTAGCGAGCTACATGAAGTAAATCGAATCATTCGAACGCAAGCCAAAGGGCGGCCGGCTGGCCGCCCTTTTTTGTTGTCGAGCGTGGCCACATCTCTCCGCACTGCAACCGTTTCCTTCTCAAATTTTCAAGTGAGTGCTCATTCGTGTATTTCTTTGTGGCGTAGGGGTAGGGCTTTGGCTGTTTCAATCACTCCTGATGCGAGAAGTACGCCGCCTTCTGAAGAAATTGAGGGGGTATTTGATGAAGAAACGGTGCGCAACATGGTTTCTAACATTCTTAGTAGCGGCCTCGGCGTTCGCCGCGAAGCCCGGTACGACGACCCGCGAACTCAAGTATGGAGGCTTGCCTGCCATCACTTATGTGAGTGACAGCGACGGTTTGCTGAGTGAGGTCAGGATGGGAGGGAAGCAAATTGTGTCGTATGACTGGTCCCATGAACCATACTACGTTCCCGTGCGGTTCTTCAGCCAGTGGTCGATCAACACCTCTGTCATGCCCGATGGCTCGGGCACGCAACAGGTGGTCGATCCCTCAGGAACGCAGCGCGGAGCCGCGGTAATTCTCGCTCATGCGCGCCAACTCGGTCGGCCGACGATGTTGCTCGATGCGCTGGCTGCCGACCTGGGCCTGCCGCCCGAGTGGCAGGACGGACAACAGGTCACATCAGCTAACGATGTTCAGCTTCGTGCGAATGGTAAGACTATCAACATCAAGTTTCACAGTGTTGGACAAGGCATGCGAGTCGGAGAGTCGGAGGGCAACGCGGTTCTGTGGGACTTGGATTTGCCCCTCGGTCTTAAAGGACTACTTGGCCAGCTTGTCCCTTCTCGCCTGATCGTGACGTCGTCTGGCGCCGTTCACCTTGCTGCTGACACCCGCACTGTCGGAGCCATTGACGGTATTTGGACGAATAACCTCGGCCCCGACGGCATAACGTTTCGAATGCCGATTGACGCCTCAACGGCTCAGGCGACGAGTACGAGCGTGAGCCGTATCGCGAGGACCGACTTCACCGTGAGCTCGGACCCGACTGCGGCGAGCAAAGACGCGCTCACGCCGAACATCGACGCGTTGACGCCGAACCCGGATGCGCTCCCCACGCCGGATGGAGAGGTCCACGCGGAAATGAGGTGGCTATGCGGCGTGTACGAGTATTGGGTCTACTGGGTCGATGGCTTTGGCAATGGACATATTGAAACACGCTACGATCTCACCTACTGTGACTCAGGCGGTGGCGGTGGTGTTGGGGGTGGTGTTGGCGGGTGTTCAGTCAACGGGTTGGAGCCGCGCGCGATGTCGGGGCGTCCTGTAGGCGCGCTCGCGATTTGCAACGGCGATGGATCGGGCGGCGGCCCGGCAACGGGAGCAACAATCAAATCGCGGACCCGACTCTCCATGCGGCTGTAGATGACGGGAAGGGCAATGCGACGGCCAAGCTGCAATCGGCTCAGTGTCAACAAATGATTCGGATGAACACCAACGCGGCCGGAATCTCGCTCTGGACCGTCTTGACGTCTTACTCGCCCGATCCTGCAACCTATATCGACAGCCAGATCACCTTCGTGAAAGGTGACGGGGCCTTCGATATCGCCACAAACACTGTTCCGTGCAGCGTCGCCGACAGGCTCGCGTGGGTGTCTGTTCCGGGAGTCCATACCGTTGACGTTTGTGGAAGTTTTCACAACTTGAGTACTGGCATGCGTGGGGTAACATTGATTCACGAGATGCTTCATACGCTTGGTCTTCCTGAGTATCCGAACGGCGGCTACCTGTCGGAAGATATTCAGAAGATGGTCGTCGACTGGTGTGGCGGACAGTGAAGCTGTCAGGCGAGAGTGCGCAAGCGTTTATGCGCGAGCAATCGACATGCGCACCGAACTCTATTTCACTGATGGCGGGGATGAAGCTGGCGTTGCTATGCATTTCGGTCTGGCTCGCTACCGGCTGCCGACAGCGTGAGATGCCTCAATGGCCACCCAATGTCGAACGCACGGACATCACGCCATCAAAGTGGATGGTAGGCTGCTTTGCGATCGAAACGATGACCGACACGCTGCGCGCTGGCGGAGCTCGGCAGGAATTTGAGCTAACCGCCCGACCGGTGAGGGTCGTCGAAGGCAGGCAGTGGTATGGAGTTGAGATGACCGGATCCCATCGGAAGTACGGTAGGTGGACACCGGTCGCGGCGGCGAAGATCCGCGTTCAGGTCGGATCAACGGGTTTCGACCTAATTGGGTATGAGCTCTCCCGTTCGAATGAAGGACTTGCCGGAACCTATCATCTGGTCACTGATGTCTCTCCAGGTTCCGGACCGGAGATTCCTGTCACGCTCCGCCGAGTCCCTTGTGTGACCTCTCCGCAGCGATAGCGACACGTCAAAAAGGGCGGCCGGTTGGCCGCCCTTTTTGTTATATAAAGCGTCGCCAATGCCTCCGCGCTACAAACGCATCCTTCTCAAACTTTCCGGTGAAGCGCTCATGGGCGGGCGGCGGAACGGGATTGATCCCGACACCATCGCCCGCATCGCCGACGAGATCGTCGAGGTTCATCGTGCCGGCGTGCAGCTGGCCATCGTCATCGGCGGCGGCAACATCTTTCGCGGCGTGACCGCGGCTACCGAGGGGATCGATCGCGTGGCGGGCGATCACATGGGGATGCTGGCCACCGTCATCAACGCCATCGCTCTGCAGGACGCGCTCGAACGGCGCGGCGCGCAGACGCGCGTGACGTCCGCGATCACGATGGCCGAGGTGGCGGAGCCGTTCATTCGGCGCCGCGCCATCCGGCATCTGGAGAAGTCGCGCATCGTGATCTGCGCGGCCGGTACGGGCAATCCGTACTTCACCACCGACTCCGCGGCCGCGCTGCGGGCGAGCGAGTTGAAGTGCGAGATCATCTTCAAAGCGACGAAGGTCGACGGCATCTACACCGCCGATCCTGAAAAAGATCCGACCGCCACCAAGATCCCGCACGCGACGTACCAGCGCGTGTTGGCCGAGCGGCTGCAGGTGATGGACGCGACCGCGATCGATCTGGCGCGCGGCAGCTCGATTCCGATCTATATTTTTTCGCTGATCGAGCCGGGCAACATCCGCCGCGCCCTCCTCGGCGAGGACATCGGCTCGATCGTCAGCGATTGATTTGACGCGAGGAAATCATGATCAACGATGTAATCAAAGATGTGCAGCACCGCATGCACGGCGCGCTCGACGCGCTGCATCGCGAGTTCAAGACGCTTCGTACCGGGCGCGCCAACGCGTCGATGCTCGACGGCATCGTCGTCGACTACTACGGCACGCCGACGCCGATCGCGCAGGTAGCGTCGCTCAAGGTCCCGGAGCCGTCGCTCATCGTCGCCGAGCCGTGGGACAAGTCGATGGTGTCCGCTGTCGAAAAAGCGATTCGCAATTCGGACCTCGGCCTGAATCCGGCAACTGACGGCAAGGTGATCCGCATCCCGATCCCGCAGCTCACCGAGGAGCGGCGCAAGGAGCTGGTGAAACGCGCGCATCACATGTCGGAGGAGTCGCGCACGGCCATTCGCCAGGTGCGCCGTGACGGCAACGACAAGCTGAAGAAGATGCTCAAGGACCACGAGATTTCCGAGGACGACGAGAAGCGCGCCCTCGACGAGATCCAGAAGATGACCGACAAACACATCGACGAAGTCGGCAGCGTTCTGAAGAGCAAAGAAGTCGACATCATGGCGGTGTAGTGGCCGACGCGGAGCGGGTCCTCGTCATCATCCCGGCCGCCGGAAGCGGGACGCGTTTCGGAAGCGATGTGCCGAAGCAGTTCCAGCCGCTCGGCGGCAAACCGCTGGTGCAGCGCGCCGTGGAGCGATTCCTCTTCGATGCCGTCGTCACGCGCGTGATCGTGCCGGTGATGGAGACGCTCGTCGACGCGGTGAAGTCGTCTCCCGGCGAACGCGTTACGTTCGTGGCCGGCGGCGCGACGCGGCTGCAGTCGGTGACGCGTGGCCTCGAAGCGGCTGGCGATGATTTCGATCTCATCGCCATCCACGATGCCGTGCGTCCGTTCTTTTCGCTCGAAACGTTTCACGCGACGCTGGATGCAGCGCGCGAGCACGGCGCCGCGTTCCCGGGCATCTCGCTGCCGGATACGGTGCACCAGATCGCGAACGAAGCGATTGCGAAGACGCTCGATCGTAGGGTGCTCGTCGCCGCGCAGACGCCGCAATGTTTTCGCGCGGACGTTCTCCGCGACATCCTCGGCCGCGCGGCGCGCGAGGACGCGGACGCTACCGACGAAGCCGGCCTGGCCGCGAAATATGGACATCATGTTCACCTGGTCCGCGGCGATTCGATGAATTTCAAGATCACGCGTCCCGAAGATCTGGTGATGGCCGAACGGATCTGGGCGGAATGGGGCGGCGAGGGCGACGCATGATCCGCGTCGGCCAGGGCATCGACGTTCACGCGTTCGACGAAACGCGTCCGCTCATCCTCGGCGGCGTCCGCATCAGCGACACCGGCGGCCTGGCCGGCCACTCCGACGCCGACGCCGTCCTCCACGCCATCACCGACGCGCTCCTCGGCGCCGCCGGCGCCGGCGACATCGGGCAGTACTTCCCGTCCGACGACGCGCGCTGGAAGGATGCGGACTCGGCGCTTTTTCTGCGCGAAGCGAAGCGCGTGGTCGACGAACTGGATGCGGAGATTGCCAACATCGACGTCACGATCATCGCGGAGAAGCCGAAGCTCGCGCCATTCCGCGAGGGGATGCGCGGCAAGATCGCGTCGCTGCTCGATCTGCCATCCGGCCACGTCAATGTCAAAGCGACGACGACCGATCACCTCGGCTTCATCGGGCGGGGAGAGGGTATTTGCGCGATGGCAGTGGTGCTGATCCTGTCATCCTGAGCCGCCGGAGCCGCGTAGCGGCGGAGGACG
>JBAVBF010000684.1:0-6307 GCA_049586115.1 Thermoanaerobaculia bacterium
GCGCCATTCCGTGCGCGCGCCGGTGGTGAGGTCGATTTTGTAGAGCATCGCCGGAATCTTGCCGAACGTGGCCACGAAGAGCGAGCGGCCGTCCGGCGTGAAGCGCGTCGGAACATCTCCAGTCTTCAGTGCGGGGAGGGCGAGCGGCGCACCGCCGGCGACGGGATAGAGATAGAACCTGCGGTCCGGCGCCCGGCCCAGGATGAAGCGCCCGTCGGGCGTGACTTGCGATGCGGCGACATTTTCGGGACTGATCGGGCGCGGTGCGCTGCCGTCGAGCGCCTGAATCCAAAGCCGCGGCGGCTGCCGGTCTTCGTTTCCCTGGAAGAAGATGTGCGATCCATCCGGCATCCATCGCGCGTTGCGATGGTTGATGCGGTCGTGCGTGATCTGACGCGGCTGGCCGGTGCCGGTAGGCAGCATCGTGATCTGCGCCGGCTTGCGGTTCCGCGGAATCGACAGCACCCACTTCCCGTCCGGCGACAATCCCTCGGATGTTCCATCACCCAGCCGGACCGCCGGCGAGCCGTCGGTCCCTCGGAGATAAACGCCGAAGATCGCGCCGCCTGCTTCACCCGACTCGGAGAAGATGATCGTCTTGCCGTCGTTGGAGAGATCGCGGACGACGGAGTAGTCGAACCAGGAAAGATCGATCGGCTGGTTGTTGCCCTGGATGCCGACGATTCCGGCGCGCACGATTTCACGCGACACCAGCACCCGCCCGTCGGGCGCGACGTCGTGCAGGTAGAGCGGTCCGGCGCTTGCGGCGACGAGGCGCTGTTTGCCGTTCAGCGTGACCGCCGTGACAGAGCGCGCGTTGCTGCCATCTTCGGATGAAAAGTAAATCTCTTTCGCATCCGGCGACCAGGCCAGCCCTTCCACGCTCTGCGATTCCTTCGTCAGCGCGCGATGCGCTTTTCCGGCGATCGTAACGAGGACGACCGAGCCGCGATCGTCGTTGAGAAAGGGATGGTCGAGCAGCGCGATGGCGTCGCCGGCAGCGTTGAACCGCGGATGTGCAATCCAGCCGACCGTATCGTAGACGACGTTGCCGATCGGGAACTCCAGGCGGCACCGTCCGGCGATCGTGCGCACGACGGCGAGGCGTCCGTCCGGCGACCAGTCGGCAAATTCGACGTCATCGAGGATCGGCCGCGGCGCGCCTCCGGCGATCGGAACCTGAGCCAGCGTTCCGCTCTCCCGGAGATAGCCGATGACGTGGCGGTGCAACGAAATCGCAAGCTGGCCGCTGTTCGATACGGCGAGCACGTCGGTGTCGTCGCCGAGCTGCAGATCGCGCGACTCCGGTGAATCCGCGCGGACGGAGAAGATCGCCATCGGTTTGCCGCTCCACCGCGCGCCGTAGAAAACGGTCTCGCCATCGGGCGAGAAGCGCGCGTTGAAAATCGTGCCGCTGCGGAAGGTGAGCCTCTTGTACGCCGGAGGCGGTTGCGTGCCGCGATGTTTGCCGGCGACGTACGCGATGCCGGCCGCGGCAAGCAACGCCAGCGCGATGGCCAGCGGCTTGACGGCTTCACGCGGCCGGATGCGCCAGTTCGGACGGAAGGAAATCGCCTGGCTGGTGAGGCCGGAAAGGGAGCCGAGGTCGAAGGCGAGGTCGCGCGCGGATTGGAAACGCTCGTCGGGATTCTTCTCCAGGCAATGCCGGACCACGCGATCGAGCGCGCCGGGAACGCGAACGTTGAGCTCGAAAAAATCGGGCGGATCATCCTTCAGAATCGAGTTGAGCGTCTCGATCGGCGACTCTCCTCGGAAGGCCGGAACGCCGGCCAGCATCTCGTACAGGATGACCCCGAACGCGAAGATATCGGAGCGGTTATCGCCGCTGCCGCCGCGCACCTGTTCCGGGGCCATGTAGCCGACGGTGCCCATCAGGCGGCCGGGCTCGGTCGGCGTCGCGGGCAGTGTCTGCTCGTGCTCCGTTCCCGGCGTCGCATTCGGAAGGCGTGGCCCCGCCAGCTTGGCGAGTCCGAAGTCGAGAATCTTCACGTGGCCGTCGCGGGTGATGAAAAGGTTCTCCGGCTTCAAATCGCGATGAACGATGTTGCGCTCGTGCGCAGCGGCCAGTCCGCGAGCGATCTGTGCGGCGTAATCGAGCGCTTTGCGGGGCGGGATTGGACTCTGTCGAATGCGCGCACGCAGCGATTCGCCCTCCAGCAGCTCGGAGACGATGTAGTGAAGTCCTGCCTCGTCACCAATGTCGTAGATGGCCAGGATATTGGGATGGTTGAGCATTCCGGCGGCGCGCGCTTCCTGCTCGAAACGGCGCAGCGCATCAGCATCGGTGGAGAGATTGCGCGTGAGGACTTTGACGGCGACGTCGCGTTGCAGGCGCGTATCCTGCGCGCGATACACCTCGCCCATGCCGCCCGCGCCGATGGCCATGAGGATTTTGTAGGGACCGAGCAGCGTGCCCGGGGCAAGCATGGGAGCGAATCATGTCAGAAATCAGTGGATTAGTAGATCAGTGGATCAGTAGATTAGGGACGTGAGCCCGTTTCATGCATCTGGGCTTCACCCTGCTAACCCTCTGATCTACTGATCCACGAATCCACTAATCTACTGACCATGAAACCTGAATCGACCATCCGCCTGACGCCCGGCAAACGCGTCCTCTTTCTCACCAAAGATCCGGAGCTGATCCGCAAGCAGTTGCGCGGCGAGCTCGATCTGCAGATGAAAGACCTCTCCGTCGGTGATCTCCTCGACGACATCAACACCGACGCCATGACGCCGGCCTGGGTCTGCTTCAGCCACAAGCCGGAAGACATCGCCCGCGATGCGTACGCCGGTTTCATCGTCGACGGCAAGCGCCTGTTCGAGCACGACGCGCTGATCAACGGCAATTTCGAAGTCATCGTCAGCGGCTATCGCAAAGGGGTGGGCAGCTCGCGCGAAACCGCGACGCAGTGCGAGGTTTGGAGCGGCATCCGCATCGCGGTCGCGGCGTCGTTCGCGCCGATCCACGCCGGCAATAACATCAATCAGGGATTGCTGATGGTGAACCACGCCATGCTGGAGCGGCTGCAGGCGGGCGAGGGGATCAGCATCGAGGAGTTCTGCGAAGGCCGCGACGTCATCACCCAACTGATCATCAAGGAAGGCGGACTGTTCCCGTTCGCAAAAGCAGTGGAACGGGGCGGGTTACAGGTACCGGTTCCGAATACGCCGGCGCGTCCCATGACGATGGGGGAGAAGATCCTGGCGCGGCATCTTGTCGGAGCAAAGTCCGGCGAAGACGCATACGTGAAGCCAGGCGACGCCGTCGTGGTCGAAGTCGATGGCGGCTACACGCACGAATTCACCACCGCGCAGGTTCACTACTTCCTCGAGGAGGAGTACGGGCCGGACTACACGATCAAGAATTCGCAGAAATTTGCGGTCTTCGAGGATCACCTAATCTACGCCGACGACGTGGCGCGCATGCGTCCCTTCATGGACAAGATCCAGACGCTGCGCGATCTGCAGCGCGACTTCCAGCAGCACACGGGCTGTCGCGATTTTTCAGCGGTCGATAACATTTCGCCCGGCATCTGCCACGAAGTTGCTCGCGAGTTCATCATCGATCCGGGCGATTTCATCCAGGCCACCGACAGCCACACGTGCATGGGCGGCGTGAACAACGCGCTGGCGTGGGGCGTCGGCGCGACGGAGTACGCGAACCTCGTGCACTCCGGCTTCACGCAGGTCGAGGTGTCGGAGTCGATCCGCTTCGAGCTGACCGGCACACTGCGCGAGAACGTCACGGCCAAAGACGTGATGCTCTACATCCTGCTGCACTACGCCAAGCCGCAGCTGACGCTCGACCGCATCATGGAGTTCACCGGCCCCGGCCTGCGCTCGCTGTCGCTCGACGAACGCGCGACACTCGCCAACATGGCCACGGAATGCGCGGCGCGCACCGCCATCATCGAAGCGGATGAGAAGACGTTCGCGTGGATCGCGGCGATGCGTCCCGGCGTCGATATCGAATCGCTCAAATCGCGCGCGGTCTCTCCCGATCCCGACGCCGAATACGCCAGCGGCATTCACACGATCGACCTCGGCGCGATCGAGCCGATGGTGGCGCATCCCGGCGATCCCGATCGCGGCATCCCATCCGATCCAACCAACGGGGCGCTCGTCCTCGATTTCGAGAACACGAAGATCGACATCGCCTACGCCGGCTCGTGCACCGCCGGCAAGGTCGACGACTTTCTCTTCTACCACCAGGTCGCAAAAGAAGCGGTCGAAGCCGGACTCAAAGTCGCGGAGGGCGTGAAGTTCTACATCCAGTTCGGCTCGCAGGCGGTGGAGACGTTCGCGCGCGAAAACGGATTGCTCGATACCTTCGAGCGAGCCGGCGCCGTCGTCCTCAATCCCGGCTGCGGTGCCTGCATCGGCTGCGGTCCCGGCGTCTCCGAGGATTCCGACCAAGTCACGATCAGCGCCATCAACCGCAACTACAAAGGGCGCAGCGGCCCCGGCAAACTCTGGCTTGCCTCTCCGCTCACCGTCGCCGCCTCGGCATTCACCGGACACGTCACCGCCTACACGCCAGGGATGTTCGCGAAGCAGTTGGTCGAAGCGTAATCACCAGATCGTGGCGACGACACCGCTGCGCTGAATCCGCTCGTCCTTCGTGACGAGCGGGACTCCGTGCGTGAGGGCGGTGGCGGCGATGAGGCAGTCGATTGGGTCGCGGAGCACGTCGTGAAGCTCGGCTGCGAGAAGAGAGATCTCAATTGTCACGGGCAACGGAGCAAGGCTGTAAGTCTCCGTTACGATGCGAAGCCACTCGCTTGCGCCGGGAGCCACATTGATCCGTGCACGTGCGGAGAGAGTGCCGACCTCCCATGCCGTGATAACCGAAAACGCGACAGAGTCAGCATCTACAAGTGCTCGTCTCGCGTTTGGGGAGAGTTGGTCGCGGTTGTTGTTCGTCCACCATATGAGGACGTCGGTATCGACGACAATCATTTGAGCGCGTCGTATTCGACGTCATCGATCGGCGACACGATATCGCCGAGAATTGTTATCGAACCATGAAGGCGCTCCAGCGAGCGCTCGCGCTCCGCTCCTGCGGCACTCATACACTCGCCTTTGTAAAGGACGCGCTTGTTCGACGTCGGATCGGGGGATTCACAAATCACGGGGCTGATGATGTCGCCTTCGTAGAGGATGGTGCCGGCCATTGGGCCATTGTCTGACAGCACCCTAACCAACTTCGCGACCGGCTTTCCGTCGCGCGTCAACGTGATCTCGCCGCCGTTGTTGGCGAGATCGTCCACCAACGCCGGGCTGACTTGCGCGATATCGATCTGAATGGTCATGACGTCATCGTAGAACTGCTTCGATGCCTCTTCAACTTCCCGCGGCGCGTCTTTGCGATGGCCGCAGCACCTCGGCCAGATCATTTGCGAACGTATGCGCGTCTTGCTCGTCGAGTGACGCGATCGTGACGCGGATCGCTGGCGGCGTTTTGATTCGATATCGCTCTCCGGCGGCGACGGCCCAGCCACGCTGGAAGAGCGATTGGATTACGGCGCTCTCCTCGGGGAGTGGAATCCAAACGTTTAGTCCCGAAGCGCCGTGTGCGGCGATGTTGAGATCGCGTAGCGCGTCGATCAGCGCGTTGCGGCGTTGCGTGTAGGTGCGTTCGGCGCGCGCGAGTTGTTTGTGGACGCTCTTATCGCGCCAGAGGGCGACGACGAGGCGCTGCAGGATGTGGCTGACCCAGCGGATGCCGAGGGTCTGGCGGCCTTCGACGCGCGCGATCGTTCGCGCGTCGCCGGCCGTGATCGCCACGCGAAGATCGGGGCCGAGCGATTTTGAGACGGAGCGGACGACGGCCCAGCGTTCGCGCGCGCCGTCGATCAGCGTCACGTACGGCGCGCCGGAAACAGGCCCTGCGTGATCGTCTTCGACGATGAGAAGTTCGGGCTGCTGTTTCAGCAGCGTTCGTAGCTGCCGTCCGCGACGTTCGCTGAACGCAGCGCCGGTGGGGTTCTGCGCGCGTGGCGTGACGATGATCGCCACGGCCGAGGGCGCGCGTTGAAGCGCGGCGGGAAGGAGGCCTTCGTCGTCGGCCGCGACTGGGGCCGGGACGAGCGCAAGCGCGTGTAAAAGATCGGCGACGCCGGTGAAGCATGGATCCTCGACGAGGACGCGGTCGCCGGGACGGAGGTGCTCGCGCAGCACACGCTCCATGCCATCCAGCGCGCCGCTGACGACGGCGATGGAACCGGCCGGTACGCCGTCGTCCTTGAACTGTTTCCGCGCGAGCGTGATCAGTTCGGGATCGTTC
>JBAVBF010000685.1:0-1599 GCA_049586115.1 Thermoanaerobaculia bacterium
ATTTCGGGCAGACCGAAAAGCAGGCCAAGGCCGCGCCCGAGGTCAAGCACGTCAAGGTGCGGTCGTCGGTCGACATCATGGCGGAGCTCGAATCGCTCCGGAAACGCGCCACGCAATCGTCGCCGAAACAGCCGGCGAAGAAAGAAACGTCGCCGCTCGATGCGCTCCGCCATCCGCCGAAACCGAAGCGCGACGTGCACCGCACCGTCACGCTGCCGATGGCGCCCGGGACGCTGCCGAAGTCGAAGCAGTTGCGCGTTACGGTATCCTTTGAAAATGACGGCGGCATCGTCCAGTCGCAGGAGCAATCCATCGACCTCGGCGAAACGAGCGACATCCAGTCGCTCTCGGTCAATCTGAAGTTCGAAGATCTGTGAGGTGAGGAGGGTGTGGCGATGATGAAAGAGCGAGCAGTCGTTCTGCTGATCGCGATTTATGCCGTCGCCTGCGCGTCCTCCACGCCCGCGCCGAAGCCCGTTGTTGCCGCACCCGCGTTGCAGGCGCCGTCTGCCGCGAAACAGCAGGCCGAGGAGTATCGGAAGGCGTTGGAAGCGGCGTATGCGGAGATCGTGGCGCGCGAAGGAAAGCCGGTCGCCGCGCCGTCCGTCGACGTCGAAGCTGCTGCGTCAATTCCGATCCCCGATCACCCGACCATCCGCGGCGCGCTGCAGTACTTCACCACCGATCTGAAGCCGAGCATCCAGGAATCGCTGCTCCGCTCCGGCAAGTACAAAAAGCTGATCGACAAAGCGCTCGACGATTACAAGCTCCCGCGCGGCCTCGCGTATCTGCCGGTCATCGAAAGCGCGTACGTGCCGTCGGTCACCTCCCGCGCCGGCGCGCACGGCATCTGGCAGTTCATGCCCGAGACCGCGCGCGACTACGGCCTGCGCGTCGACTGGTGGGTCGATGAGCGCGCCGATCCCGAGCGCTCCACGCGCGCGGCGGCCGCGTACCTGAAAGATCTCTATCGCCAGTTCAACGATTGGCCGCTCGCGCTGGCCGCGTACAACGCCGGCCCGGGCCGCATTCGCCGCGCGATGCAAACGTCCGGCTCCGCGACGTTCTGGGACTTGCTCGAGAACGAGGCCGTTCCGAAAGAAACGCGCGGCTACGTTCCGACATTTTTTGCGACGCTCACCATCGCCAGCGATCCCGTGACGTACGGCTTCCGCCTCGGCACGCCGGTCGACTTCGACCGCAGCGCCGTCGAAATTGAAGGTCCGCTCTCTCTCCGTTACCTCGCCTCGGTCGCGCACGTCGACGAAGCGCTGCTGCGCGATCTGAATCCTGCGCTTCGCCAGGGCATCGTGCCGCCGGGAAAGAACGCCGTGCGCGTTCCGTCGAAATCGGCCGAATCCGTCGCCGCGCGCGCCGCCACATTAAAGAATGAGGATGCGAACGTCGCCATCTGTTCCTACACGCTCCGCGAAGGGGAGTCGCTCAAACGCATCGCCCGCGCCCTTGGTACCGACATCGAAACATTGACCGCGATGAACAACCTCCGCTCTCCCGACGCCATCGGCGAAGGCGACGCGGTCTACCTGCCAGTCCGCGCTCGCGAGCTCGGATCGCTCCTCGCACACAGCGACGCCTACT
>JBAVBF010000686.1:0-2316 GCA_049586115.1 Thermoanaerobaculia bacterium
ACTTCGTCCGCGAAAGATTGACGCCATCGCGTTTCCATGATGTCCGCTACATTCTTTCTCGTACAACGAACGAGCGGCTCGAGATCGGCAGCGAGCAATTCGATGCGCCGCGCTGCAGGCGACGCACCGCGACGTGAGAGCACAGCCGACACGCCGCGGATCCAGCGCCGGAAGCGTTCGTATTCTGCAGCGGCAGCAAGCTTCACCGGAGCCGTCAGCTCCAGGACGCTGCTGATCCTGTCGGCGTCATTCACGCGTGCGAAGCGTGCTCCTGCGGCTCGGGCAAGCGTATCGCTCGCGAGCCGAGTCACCACCATATCGAGCTTCGAGCAAACAGCTGCCGTCATTTCGCCCCTCTCAATGTTTCTTCAGGCGCGACTCCAGACTTCCGGTATTGATCCGAAGACGCAACGTCGTGCGGCGATTGATCGCTTCACAATCGGCTGACTCCTCGCGGCAGAGCGGGTGTGAATCAGCGTAGCCGACCGCGACGACGTTGTATTCCGGCGATTGCAGTTGAATCGTGCGGAACTCGTAAACGACCGATGACGCGCGCCGGGCACTCAGATCCCAGTTGTACAAGAACGCATCGCGAGGATCGGCGAGGCGCGACACCTGGGAGCGGTCGGCGTGGCCCTCGACGATCACCTCGACGTCGGAGCGATCGAGTTGAGAAAGCTGATCGAGTCCATTCTTCAAATCGCCGCCGAGGCGGAGCAACGCATCGCGTTCCGCGGCGTTCCTGATGTACGTGCCATTGACGGGAAAGTGGATGTAGAGATCGATGCACGTATCATCGCCGCAGTCACGAAAGTTCGCGCCGAGCGCGGGTTGACGCTGAATGGCGAGCTTCAATCGCCGATGAATGGCTTCGGCCGCTTCACGCACCTGCGAAACCTTCACATCGCCCGTGTGTGACTGGTATGCAGCCGATAGCAAGGTCAGTCCTCCGAATGCGGCCAGGAGGAGCGCCGAGAACAGATCGACGAATGCCGGCCATGGGTTCGTACGCGCTCTCATCGATGCCGCCAAAAGAAAAGCCAGCTCCAGAGCGTAGGCGGCTTTGGCACTTTATTTGGCCCGCGGAGCGCATCGAGGATGCTGTCGAGGAGTTGGAGCTCTTGTGATGATCTCTCCTCCGGTAAGGCCGATGCGGCCACGACCGGCGTCCGTTTGAGTTCCTGTTCCGCCGTCCGCAATGCCTTCACGATGGAGCTCATTTCGATTCCGAGTTTCTCCATGTCGGCGCGGATGGCCGGGTAGCGTTCCCGCACGAACTCGGCCACTTCTTCGACGACGACGGAGACTTCGCGGCGGGCGGTCTCGATTGCGGTTTGGATCGGCTCGGTGAGGCTGGCCTGCGCGCCTTCCGTCACCCTGCGCAATTCCTCCGCCGCCTGACGCAGCGCGTCGTTCGTACGCTCGACCTCCTGGCGGCTTTGGTAGACGAACTCGCCCAGCTCGCGCTGCATGTCCCCGTGGACGACGTTGGCGAGCCGGCGCCACTCGCCCAGCGACTCTTCCGCGAGTTTCGCGAACACCGGCTCGATCGAGCTGGCGGTCCGCTCTGCGAATGCGGCGGGCAAGTGCTCCAGATCGGCGCCGGCCGCAGCGACGGATCTCGCGATGTCCGCCGCCGTTCCGAGCGCCTGCGCCGAGGCCGATTCGATCGTGTCGAGTGACCGTTGAAGCGGGTCGGAGATCAAGGTTCTCCCGTCCTGCCCGAGCCGTTGCCATTCGTCGGCCGCACCGCGAACCGCCTTGTAGACGCCGGCGATGTCCTCGCCCGTTTGATGCACAAAATCCTCGTGCGCCTGGCGCAGCTCGCCGCCGAGCTCCTGCGACAACGTTTCCCACGTCGCGGCGGCATCGGTCGCGAGCCGCTCGAACATCGGACGCATCCCGGCTACGACTTGCTGAATCAGTTCCTCCGGCAGCCCTTCGGCCGAGGTGCGCACGCGCTGCAGCACGTCCGCGATTCCGTTCGCATTCTCGACATGTTCGACGAATGACTTGCCGAGTTGGTCCAGCAACTCTTTATGAAGCTGCTGCACTCGTTCCGTATTGGCGAGCACTTTCGGAGTGGACTTGAGCAACTCTTCGAGTCTTCCGGAGGTACTGGTCATCGCGTTCGCACTCTCGCGGAGATGACCGGTGGCCTCGATGAAGCGTTGTGTACTGCGGTCGATCTCGCCGAACTGAAGACGCACGAGCGACAGCGATTGATCGAGGCGTTCGCCAAGTGCCGAGACGACCGGCTGAAGACGCTCGGATACCGTTTCGCCGAGCGTGCTGACCGGCCGCATCGACTCGGCG
>JBAVBF010000687.1:0-19654 GCA_049586115.1 Thermoanaerobaculia bacterium
CGAGCAGCGTCATCGGGTTCACCTGGCGCGGACGGCGGAAAAGGTGCAGAAAAACCGTGACCGCGGGGTCGTAGAAGGTTGCGTGTCTCTCCACGAGCAAATGTCCGCGGCGATCCTTCAGTGCGGCGAACGGCACATTCCAGAGTGCGCCTGTCGGAACGATGCAGAGGCTCGATGAGCCGCGGAGCTGCGTTTCGATCGGCGTGATGAGGATGTCGAAGGCCTTCCGGGACGTGACCGCGGACACCACGCTCCGTTGTGCGACCTGTCCGCCGAACGTCGCTGCCATGGCGGCAACGGCTTCCTGGCTTGCCGGCAGTTTTGTTGCCGTCAATTCGATTCCGCCGCTGCCGTTGCGAAGCACCAGCGCATAGACCTCATCGAAGGCTTCCACGTACTCGACGAAGGTCACGCCGGCCGGCAGCGTTGCCAGATCGGCCGCCGTCATCTCCGGACCGAGCGCGTGATCCTCGGGGGAAGGATGATCGAGGAACAGCCGCGTTCGAACGGCCTCGAGATCCGCGCGAGCTTCGTCGAGTTTCTGCAGGACGGAGTCTCTCTCTCCGCCCCGATCCGCGAGCTGGCGGTTCAACTCGCTGATGCGATCTTCAAGACGCGTCACGCCCGCACGCTCATCGTTGGTGAGATCGACAGGAAGCGATTTCTGTGCGTGCTCGAGCAGCGCGAGCAATGTCCGCGATCGCCCGTGCTCGACGGCGAGAAACGCTTCGAGAGGTTGTCGTTGCTCGATGAGCATGACTGCGAGTTGCTGGTGAGCGACGGCGGCCCTGCGAAACGCCAGCCGCTGTTCCCGTTCGTTTCCTGTCGGCGGCGCGCTTTCACGGGCCGCAATCGAACGGCGGAGCAAGGTGACCCCTTCTGCTGCCTGCCCCTTCAGGCGTGCCAACCTGGCTTCCAGGGCCAGAACGTCGGCCTTGGCGGGCGCCGTTGCGGCTCTCTCCTCGTACCATCTCTCGGCCTCCCGCAGCGTCTCCGACGCTTCCTGATAGCGCTTCTGCCGCATGCGCAGCGCCGCGAGCAACTCGAGGAAAAATCCGACATGAGCGGACTCAGACCGCGCGACGTCGCGGATATGCTCGATCTCTTCGTCGGACGGCGGTGGCTCCATTTTGAGATGGATACTTGCGGCGACCATTTCGCTCCGATGTTCGTCCGCTCGATTGCCGGTCGACACCGCAAGTTTGCGAGCCTCTTCAAGAATTGCCAGAGCGGCGCGATAGTCCATTGCCCGTTCGAGGATCCGCGCCTCCTCGGCGAGACCGGCCGCGACGAGCTGCGATGCGTGCTTCGATTTGGCGACCTCCAGGCCTTCACGGGCAGCGCGGAGGGCAAGCTTCATGTCACCGCCGCTGAAGTAAAGAGCGGACAGCGAAAATTGAACGTTGAAGGCGCCCCATGGATCACGCGCCAGACGCGCCGTACGCTCGAATTCGCGCAGCGTTTTCACTGCGGCTGCGACATCGGAGTCGAACGAGTGAATCTCGAAGAGTTGACCATAGACTCGCGAGATCATCATCATTTCGATGGTCTGATCCTTGAGGGCCAGAGCCCGCACGATGATCGGCAGAGCAAGGGAGTAACGGCCCATCGCCAGATAAAGCCTTCCGAGATCCGTATCAGTGAACACCTGCGCGTCGGGATCGCCGGACAGCTCCGCCAGTTCACAAGCATGCGTCGCTTCGAGGATTGCCAGCGTGGAATTGCCGGCGTCATACGTAAGTCGGGCCTGCTGCGCCCGCGCCCGCGCCTCGGCGGCTGTCGAGCGCAGATCGATCGCCGCGGCATAGGCAATGCCGGTCAGAGCGCGGGCGCTCTCGTAATCCGTCTCCAGCTCGCGCTCGCGAGCCTTTCTGACCAGGGCATCGACCACGGAATCATCGATCCATGCCGCGTAATCGCGAAGAAGCGTTTGACGTTCTTTCGCTGCCGAGGAAGCGAGCTTCGCAACGAAGAACGAGGCCCACGGCTCTGCGTCATCAACCTGCCACCTTCCCGCACGCTGCTGCAGCGTGACGCGCCAGCGTGCGATGACGAGCGGCAGCATTCGGCCTGTTCGGATCAGCGTCTGGCGAACGGCAAGCTCCACGACGACGACGCGTGCGGCATCTCCCTCCGGCGCCTGCTCGACGACCCGAAGACCTTCGATATCGCTGCATCGGGCGAGCGAAACGATGGTTGCGCCCGATAGAAACGTCTCGCGGGACTCATTTTTCGCCGGCCAGAGCTGCTCGATTTCCCCCGTGTCCCCCGAGAAATAGGCGGCAAAGAGGCGGCCGACGGCTCTCTCCGTAGTTCCGGCTTCCTCGGCCCCGAGGCGGCACGTCGTCGCGATGAGAATGACGGTGAAAAAAAGATGAGGCATCCACGCAAGTGGGTGCCGGCTCTGGCCGGGCAAGCGTTCTTTCCTTTTCACGGGATTCGCGCAAGGCTATCGAACGCACTGCCGGAAAGTCGAGTAGCCGCTGGTAATAAATATCCTGTACCAGCGTCCGCGTTGGGTAGCGTTGTACTCCATGGGACCAATTGTGACGGATGAGGAGCGGCGGACACAGCTGGCATGCAACGACGCCCGGCTTCATGGCCTGATCGAGGCCGGCAACGCTGAGGATCGCGAACAAGTGCTCGAAACCTTCATTGCCATGCAGGCCGGTCCGATCGTCCGGCAGATCCTTTCTGGCTATCGGACCACTTCCTTCTCGCGTGAGGATCGCGAAGATCTCCTTTCGACCGTGCACCTTCGGCTGATCGGGAAGCTGCGCCGGGTCCTCGAGTCGACGGACCACTCCATCCGAAATCTCAACGACTACGTCGCATCGCTTACCTACAACACGTTGTATGAAGCGATGCGGCAGCGGTTTCCTGAGCGGAGACGTCTGCGGAATCGGATCCGATATGCGATGCAGCACGACGACCGGCTGGTTCTGATTTCCGAGGAAGACGGGACCATTTGCGCGATCCGCGAACAGGGTCCACCGTTTGTTCCTCGCGCACTTCCCGCCGGCGGGAGCGGCCAGATGAAGCCATCCGCCGAGCCGGGCGACGTCGGCGACACACTGGTCGAGTTATTGACACGCGCGGGTCACCCGCTGCTTCTCGACGATGTCGTGCGGGCCATGGGTGAACTCTGGAACATCGCCGAGACGCAGCTGACGGCGGCTGATGAGACGGTGCCGGACCCTCGCCAGAACGCCCTCGCCATCGTGCAGAGCCGGGAGTATCTGACGGCGTTGCGGGACGAGGTCCGGGAGCTGCCTGGCCCGCAGCGCTCCGCGCTTCTGCTGAATCTGCGCGACGGCGAAGGTGGCTGCGCGACGGTCTTTTTCATCCTGACAGGCGTCGCGACGTTCGATGAGCTGGCCGCCCTGATGGACCTTCTGCCCGAGGAGCTGGCCTCTCTCTGGAACGAGCTTCCTCTCGATGATCGATCGATTGCTTCCCGGCTGGGATGCACGCGCCAGCAAGTGATCAACCTTCGGAAGTCAGCCAGGGAGCGGCTGCTCAGACGGCTGAAGAAACGAGGAGTCGCACCGCAATGACTGCAGTCCGCACCGAAATGAACGATCACCTGACATTGCAGGATCTCGAGGCTCTTCGCGTCGGAGCACTTTCGGGTCACCGCGCACGCGAGATTGCGAACCACCTCTCCTCGTGTGCACAGTGTGCGAGCCTTTCGTGGGAAGCATTCACGGTTGCCGGAGCGAGGTCCTTCGAGGAAGCGCTCCATCTCCAGAGCATTCACGCGGGCGAAGAGCAGGGCGGTGAGGCATCAAGTGCCGGACCGCTCCTCGCTTCGGCCCGCCGGCGCCGCAATCGCAATCGGTATCTCTTACTGGCAGCTGCAAGCATCGCGATCGCAGTGGTGGGCTCGATCCGTTTTCTTGCGCGAACTGCCGATGAATCCGGAAGAAGCTCCATTCATGCCCGGGCGGTCACACCCGTTTCGCGAGAGGTGCCTGTTCCCGCTGCGCTTTCGTATGGTCGCGCGGAATGGGACGCGGCCGTCGCTGCCGCGCTTCAAACCGGCTCGCTTGCAAGGCCTGAGCGATTCCGCGTGCTACGTCCCGAGGGCGACATCCTGCGTTCGCGCGCTGCCGATTCGGCGGCCGTGCTCGAGCCGGCCGGAACGAGCATCGAATCGCGCCGTCCGGAGCTTTCCTGGCCGGCAACGCTCGGAGCCGAATACATCGTGACGATCGCGCGCGGCGATGTGCCGGTCCTTTCGAGCCCCAGGCTGCCGCGGAACCATTGGGTCGTAACAACCGATCTGCCGCGGGGTGGCGTCTTCCGCTGGGAAGTCGAGGTGCTTCATCCGGAAGCAAGTCCTCGGATCCTGCCGGCCCCGCCACAGCCGCCCGCTCTCTTTTATGTTCTTGACGAGAACTCGGTTTCCGAGATCGGCGATGCCCGCCGGCGGTTTCCGGAAGATCATCTTTTGCTGGGAGTTCTCTATGCCCGTCACGGCGTCTACGAGCGAGCAGTCGAAGAGCTGCGGCTCTACGCGGCGGAACATCCCTCTTCCGGCGCCGCGCGACGCTTGCTGGAAAGCGTTCGGAACTGGTGATTCGAATCCTCGCTGAACGCGAGTGGACGAGGCCAGTAAACGCGTCACGCGACCTCGAGGACATAGGCGGGGATCCGCGGCGCGGCAGGCGCTGAATGTGCAGGCTTGAGCGGCATGAAGCTGCTGCAGCTCGACCGGCGCTTTCTCGGACGGGAAGGCGAGGCGGCGGACGTTCAGGTCGCGCGGACGGAAGGGTGCTACGTCTACGACGCGCGCGGCAGACGCTACATCGACTTTCTGTCGGGATGGTGCGTCGGCAATTTCGGATGGGGCAACAGCGAGATCACGAAAAGGCCGCGGCGCGAGCGGCCTGACTATGTCAACCCCGAATACATCTACCGGCCGTGGGTGGAGCTGGCTCGCTTGCTCGCGGAGATCACGCCCGGCAAACTGGAGAAGTCATTTCGGGCGACCGGCGGCTCGGAGGCGGTCGACATCGCGCTGCAGGTCGCCATGGCTTCGACCGGCCGGCGTAAGTTTGTCGCCGTGGAAGGCAGCTACCATGGCAACACGATCGGAACGGTCAGCATCGCGGCGTCGGATAGCCGCGCGCCGTTTCCAAATCGACTGTCGAACTGCCTCACGATCGCGCCGCCGCGCGGCCGGCGCGCCGCCGAACGCCTGGCACACCTTCTTAAGAAACGCGACGTCGCCGCATTCATCATGGAGCCGATCAGCTGCAATCTGGCCGTGATGGTTCCGGACGATGACTTCATGAAGCGCGCACAGCAACTCTGCCGCCGCTACGGCACGCTGTTCATCGCCGACGAGGTGGCCTGTGGATTCGGCCGCACGGGGAAAGTCTTCGCGTCCGAGCACTTCGATCTCCAGCCCGACATTCTCTGCATGGGAAAAGCGATCACCGGCGGTCACGCCCCGATGGGCGCGACGATCGTGACGCAGAAGGTGGCGAAGTCGGTAGAAGACAAAGTCAGCTTCTGGTCGACGTACGGATGGCATCCGTCGTCGGTCGACGTGGCCATCGCCACGGTCGCCTGGCTGAAGCGGAACGCCAGGAAGCTCATGCGCCACGTCGATGACATCAGCGCCTATTTCAACGATCGCCTCGGCGCGATGAACTTCGACGAGATCCGCATTCGAGGCATGGCCATCGCAGCCGAAACCGGTGACGAAAACGCTGCGTCGAAGATCGCGGAGCGCTGCAGAAAGAGCGGTCTGCTGCTGACCACCTCCGGCGCCGCGATCACGATGTTCCCCCCGCTCACACTGGATCGCCGGACGGCGAAGCAGGGGCTCGATATCCTCGAGCGTGCGCTGCCGTAGAGTCGCCAGCGGCATGTAAGAATGCTCCGAGGAGAAAAACTGATGAAACGAACCGTCACGGTCGTCCTGATCGGACTGTGCCTCGCCACGTATCCGTGCGCGTTTGCGCAAACTCCGCCGCCGCCTGCACCTCGGCCGCCCGATGCTGCGCGCGGGCTGGAAACGAAATACGTCCGCGACAGCGCCGAATACGCGTCACTCTGCCGTGAGGTCTATCGCGTTGCGACCAATGCCGTCACCGGCACTACGCATAGCGGAACGTGGGGCGTGATCCTCGACATTGATGAGACTACGCTCGACAACTCCACGTATCAGCTCGAGCGCGGCGCGTACGGGCCCCCGTTCGACGACGCCTCGTGGTCGGCCTGGATCGTGCGGAAAGAAGCCGGCAGCGTCCCGGGCGTCGAAGGCTTCGTCAATGCGGTGCGCTCCGCCGGCGGCAAAGTCGTATACATCACCGACCGCAATACCGAATACGTCGCGCCCGGCGGCCTGGCGACCGATCTGGTGACGGCGACGCGCGAGAACCTCGAGCGCAATCATCTTTGGAACAAGGGCGATCTTCTCTGCCTCAAGACCGGCAGCTCGGATACGAAAGCAATGCGCCGCAAGGCGGTGGCGACAGGCGCCGGCGTGTGCTCGTGGAGCGGCGTCAGCGTGAACATCGTGGCGTTCGTTGGCGACCAGATGGGAGATTTCCCCAACATCGGCGAAACCTTTACCGGCGCGGGAACGGACGCCCAGTTCGGCCGGTCGTTTTTCCTGCTGCCCAATCCTATGTACGGGAAATGGACGAACGGGGTAACGCGGGTCAGTGGGTCGTTTCCGTAGAACCCGCCATCGGCGGCGTGCAACGGCACGCCGTGAAGGCCGTTCCTGTCATTGCCTGCAGCCCGCACCAGTAGCCCTGCCACTTCGCGAGCGCGTCCGCGGTGCTCTTCGGACTTGAGGAGGAGTAGTACGTGAAGTACTTCTGGCGCGTGGCTGCGTCGCCGCCGATCGCCGCCGCCAGTTTCGTTAGCGTCGCGGTGTCGTACGTTGACTCCGCGTAGGCTTCATTGAACGAATACTCGCGCTTCCACGGAATCGCCACATTCGGCAGGTTCCACGCGACATACCCGGTGACGTCGCCTTTCGACCCGACGTCCACAATCTCGAACGCAGGGTTGTTGCCGAAGACCGGAGTCAGCGACGGAGTGACGTGCACGAAGTTTCCGGCCACGATGCGGAACTCGTCCTGGTGCGTATGTCCGGCGAAGGAGCCGAGGATGGTGTGCCGGTGTGCCGCGGCGATCGCGAGGTATTTCTTCGCGTACTCGTCCTTCCAGAACGTCTGCGGCGTCAGACTCGGGCAGGTGCCATCGCGTTCCGTGTCGTAGACGTCGATCCCCGGCGGGATGTGGAGCAGCAGCCATACGCGCTTCCCCTCCGATCGCGCCAGGAGCAATTCCGCTTCGAGCCATTGCAACTGCTGCATGCCGGGGTCGGGTCCCGGCGTCCCGCAATTCTTGTAGTTCGTGGAGAAGAAATTCGTATTCACGGCGATGACGCGCACGTTCTTCAGTCCGGGAACGTCGGCGTGGTAGTACCCGCCGGCCGGGAAGCGCCGCTGAAACGACCGTGAGGCGACGATCGGATTCCAGACGTCGCGGAAATCCGCCAGAAACGCTCCGTGCGCAGCCATGGCATAGTCGCCGCAATCGGAGTCGTTGTTTCCGAGCGTCGGATAAATCCTCGCGCCGGGATAGGCATGGTGAAGTTTCAATGCCACGTAGGCAATCGTTTTCTTCACGAAGGCCGTGTACGCCGTCTGGCTCTTGTCCGAGGCGTATTGCTGGTAGTTTTTGTCGAAGCTGTGCGCGAGGAAGTCGCCCGAGATCAGGACGAACGCCGGCGACGGAAGTTGCTTCTGCATTTCACCGAAGGCCGACCGCAGCAACGGATCGTTCGTGTCGCTTCCGGCAGGGCTGAACGCCGTAACCGTCGACGATGCCAGGATGGCGTCCCACTGCGACACGTCGGCGGCTTCGAGCTTGGCCACGATCGCCGGATCGGCGAATGGATTGAAATGAATGTCGGAAACCGAGAGGAACTTCTCCGCCAGCGCGGAGGACGCGACGGCGAAAAGCGACAGCAGGATCACGCCGGCTTTTTTCATGATGCGCATTATGCGTAGCATTCCTTGCGAATGAGCATTCTCGTCGCTACGCAGGGGTGGAACTATCCGGCGTGGGTGGGGCCGTTCTATCCGCCCGCGACGCGGCCGGCCGAGTTTCTGCCGGCGTACGCGCGTGCGTTCCGCGGTGTGGAAGTCGACTCCACGTTCTACGCAATCCCCGACGTGAAAGCCGTACGCGCGTGGAACGGGCGCACGCCGCCGGAATTCACCTTCGCGCTCAAGATGCCGAAGGAAGTGACCCACGACCTCCGGCTGCTCGATGCGGACGACGTCGTCGGCGACTTTCTCGACCGCGCCCGCCAGCTTGGGCCGAAGCTGGGGCCGATCCTGCTGCAGATGGGTCCCGACTTCGCGCCGGACGAACTTCCCTCGATCGCGAAGTTCCTTCCCACGCTGCCTGCCGATCTCCGCTTCGCCATCGAGCTTCGCCAGAGCCGCTGGATGCGCGCCGACGTGTTGCCTCGCCTGCAGGAGTTGCTGGCGCGTCACGGTGTCGCGCTCGCGCTGAGCGACGGCCGATGGATCGCGCGCGAGAAAATGCTGGAGCTTGCGGAACAGGCCACGGCGGATTTTCTCTACGTGCGCTGGATGGGCCCGGACCGGGAGATCACCGACTACTCGCGCGTGCAGTTCGATCGTTCCGAGGAGATGCGCGCATGGTCGGAAGCGCTGAAACGTGCCGCGAATACGAGAGATATTTTCGGCTTTTTCAACAATCATTTCGCCGGCCACAGCCCCACCAGCGCCCGCGAGATGCAACGCCTCCTCGGCCAGCAGCCGGTCGAACCGGAGTCGCTGCGCAAACAGCGATCGCTGTTCTGACTTACCCCTGCGTGAAATCCAGACCGCGCAGGCGCGTCCGGGTGTAGGCGGTTGCGCCGATTCTCTGTGTTCAGGCTCGGGAAAATCCCCTTCGGGTCCCTCTTTATAGGACAGCTAGGAGAGGTGTGCCGATGGTGACGGCGGGACGTTCGCTTTCGTTTGCTGAAGTGCTGGAAGAGGAGTATCGCTACTTCTTCGATCGAGTCGATTACGAGACGATTCAGTTCGATCGCCGGCACATCCGCGAATTAGGGGCTCTCGCACAAAGGCTCGAACTCATCGTGTCCCGACGGCATGACCGGTCAAACGCGCCGAACATGTGGCGCTGGCTGGTGCTGGCGAATGCCCGCGCTTCGTCGGATCAGGTCTCCGTCGGCCCGGAAGAGAGAGTTCTTCTCGCATTTCAGACCATGCTCGCTGATGAGGAACTGCTTCACAGGCTGCTCGACACCGAGGAAGGCATCGCCGAAATCATCCGCGACATTGCCGAGCCGTTGTTCTGGCGAGCACTCCTGCGCGTCCCGGAGGCGCGCATACGCTTGTTGCGTGAGCCGAAACTCGCTTCTGCCATCGCCGCCGATCCTGGTCTCATCCCATCGTTCGCCGGTACATCGTCGGCGATACGACTGCTTCTCAAGGATGGGTTCCGGCCTGCATTCGAGCTCTACCCGGCTTTGTTGAGCAGCATCGCCGACGAACCAACGTTAACGAAGGCACTGATCGAGGACGGCGACCTTCCTGGTAGCGCCAGGGAACGCCGCAGGCTTCTCGTCGAAAGATTCGTACCACAGGAGCGACAGGGCTTCTTTGTCCGTATGCAGATGCGGATGCGTAAGCTCTTTCTGCGGCCTGAGCCCACGGTCGCGAGGCAGTCCGAACTAGCCGACATCGCAGCGTCGAGCGCCGCGACGGCGCAAGTAGTGGGCGTGACTCTGCCACCGCTTGACAAAGAGGCGCCGGCATACAAGGAACAGAGCGCGCGCTTCAACGCTGTCGTCATTGAGTCGATTTACCGTGAATACGTTTCAGACGGACACTACATGCGGTCGTTGTACGGCTTCGCGCAGAATCAGGAATTGGCCGCTCTCTGCCTTTCCGGCGGCGGAATCCGAAGCGCAACGTTCAACCTCGGAGTCTTGCAGGGGCTGGCCGACCACCGCATTCTCAACCGTTTTCACTACATCTCCACGGTGTCCGGCGGTGGGTACATCGGTGGCTGGCTTTCCTCGTGGATCCGCCGCCATCGCGAGGGCGCCGTCGGTGTCGCGAAAGACCTTTCCCGGGAGCCCGCGGATCCGCTTTCGCCGGAGGTGAAGCCCATCCAGCATCTGCGCGCTTACACGTCTTATCTGGCGCCCCGGTCCAGCCCCTTTTCTGTCGACACGTGGACGGTCATCACCACATACCTGCGGAACCTGCTATTGAACTGGGCCATGCTGATACCGGCGCTCGCCGCCGCGCTGGCTCTTCCGCGGCTCCTGGAGGCCGCGGTTCGTTCTGAGCTGAACGGACTGTTTGTTTCGGTCGAAATCGTACGTGGATTAACCATTCTCTCCGTTGCCGTCGCCATAGTCTCTCTCGCTTGTATCAGGCCGAGGAGCGCGATGACGGCTACGCAGGCGCACGTCGAAAAGGGCGATTTTCTCAAAGCACAAAGGAAAGTGTATTGGTGGTTCGCACCGCTCGTCATCGGCGGTTTTTTCTTCAATGTCTACTGGGCATCGGGCGAGCCGCAGACCCAGCGGTGGTGGTTGATCGCAGCGCTATCGAGCGCGGCAGTGGCCGGTGCGCTCATTTATGCCTGGCGCCGCTCCCGGGAGGGTCTCGCACCGGGTGGTGTGCTGCAACGGCTGTGTGCGACCGTCGTGGCGATGTTCCGCAACAACTGGCGACAGACATTTGCCGAGACGGTCGGCGCGTCGCTGGCTGGCGGGCTAACCGGGTGGTTGTTGCTGACTCTTTTCGGCTGGCTTTTCCCGCCAAACGCACTTCAGGAATTGGATGCTCTGTGGCTGGAAACATACGTGGTGTGCGCGCTGCCGCTGTTCCTCATTGTGTTCTTTGTCGGGCTCAGCTTCGTCGTCGGTGCGACCACGGCCTCGGCCAGCGAGCATGATCGCGAATGGTGGGCGCGCAGCGCTGCGGTCCTTCTCTTATGCGCTGCCGTTCATTTCGCTGGCACATTCGCTGTTGTGCTGCTGCCCCTCTTAATGGGAGAGCTTCCTGCGTGTGTGGGCGCGACGGGTGGTGTGTCAGGGCTGGCGTCGTGGCTCATCAGCAGCCGTCATGGGAAGACAGGGTCAGATACCGAACAACGCGGTGGCAAATGGCTGATGTCGATGCTCAATGTCGCCGCCGCCATTACGCTTCTCTTCATCATCGCTCTGATCGCGTTGGGAACGACCTACGTGCTGCGCACCGCGGACACCTCAGCGACGGCGATTGCCGAGACCCTCGAGCCGGTTACCCGTCTTCACCTGGCAAGTCTCCGTGATGCCAGTCTCGCTCGCGTTGCCGCGTTCATGCTCATCGCCCTGCTGATTTCATTGGTCGTATCGCTGCGCCTCAACGTGAACATCTACTCGATGCACGGCATGTATCGGAATCGTCTGGTGCGTGCCTACCTCGGCGCGTCACGCTGGAATCGCCATCCCGACGCCTTCACCGGCTTCGATCCGCAGGACGACACCATGATGTGGGAGTTGCGTCCGGAGGTGCTCTGGCCCGCCTCGTTCATCGACTTCGACATCTTTGCGAGGCAACTGGTCGCGGAGCCGCGCGTTTTCGGCGAGATTTCGGTGGACCTGCAGTCACGCTTGCGCGCGTACGCCAGGGGAGAGCGGGGCGACGACGACAGGGAACGTGTGAAGACGGCCACGATCGATGAACTGAATCTGCTCATGTTGCGTCGCGACATCGAGCACGAAGTGAACTGCCCCTCTTCGTTGGACCTGCTGAGGGCCAACCGCACCTGGCTGGAGAAGA
Organism: Thermoanaerobaculia bacterium; assembly: GCA_049586115.1. Classification (GTDB taxonomy): domain Bacteria; phylum Acidobacteriota; class Thermoanaerobaculia; order Gp7-AA8; family Gp7-AA8; genus JADGNZ01. The sequence continues at coordinate 11,853 of JBAVBF010000687.1, forward strand.
CGTTCAGCGCCATCCGAGAAGTCGACGAGCACGTAGAGTTGCGCGGGCGCGACATGATCACTGTGAAATCACCACCCAACGCGTCCCTTGCCGGTCCGGCTTCTTCGCCGCAGCCGATCCGCGGCCGCCCCCCGCTACATATTCTCAATGCGACGCTGAACCTCGTCGGAGGCGAGAAACTCGCATGGCAGGAGCGGAAGGCCGCGTCATTCACGATCTCGCCGCTGCACTGCGGGAGCCGCAACAGCGTCTACCGCGACGCGCTCATTTACGGTGATGAATCCGAGCCGGGTAACGGCATATCGCTCGGTACTGCCGTGGCGATTTCCGGAGCGGCGGTCAGTCCGAACATGGGGTCGATCTCATCGCCAATCGTTACATTTCTCATGACGCTTTTCAACGCACGCCTCGGATGGTGGGTAGGCAACCCAAAGCATCCGACCGCCTATCGAAAGAATTCGCCGACGAATAGTCTCTGGACTCTCATTCGTGAGGCGCTGGGTAAGACCGACGATTCTCGTCCCTATGTTTATCTGTCGGACGGCGGCTTCTTCGAGAATCTTGGCCTGTACGAAATGGTGGCGCGGCGATGCAAATACATTATTGTCTGCGACGCTTCGTCCGATGGTCAGTACGGCTTCGCCGACCTGGGGAACGCCGTTCGAAAGATCCGCATCGATCTCGGGGTCCCCATCGAGCTCGAGACGAAATACGTCGCCCCGAGTGCAGGCGAAAAGCACGGCAAGTACTGCGCGGTTGGAAAGATTCTTTATGCAGACGTCGACGGAGCCGTAGAGGAGAATTACGCACAAAGGTGCGGAAAACTGCTTTACGTGAAGCCAGCAGTTTTTGAAACCTGTCCGCCGGATGTGCGCAACTACCGGACCGAGCATCGGAGCTTTCCTCACGACTCGACGGCCGATCAGTTTTTCAACGAGTCGCAGTTCGAAAGCTACCGCGCCCTCGGCCGTCACACGATCGGCAAGATCTGCGATCCAATCGACACGTCCGACGCATCAAAAATCGGCAAGGCCACTTGGCAGTCGGACAGCATTGCCGAGTTTTTCTCGCGCGCGGAAGGATATGTCCGTAGCTCTAAGACTAGTACGGGCGACATGCCCGTCGCGAAAATCAGCAATATCGTGCAGTGGATGAACGACAGTCTTTGAAGCGAGTCTGCGTATTAGTCCGTAGCTCGAAGTTCAAGTCTCCACTACCCCTGCGTGAAATCCTGACCGCGCAGGCGCGTCTGGGTGTAGGTCGCATCCGCGGCGGTGCCGTTGCTCTCGAACCACGACATCGTCAGCGTGTTGGTGACGAGGTTCAGGCTGCCTGCGAGGGCTACGACCATGTGGCCGTCGGGGAGGAGGGCGGCGGCGGTCAGGCCCTGGAGCGTCAGGCCGTCGTTGCCCGCGCCGGTGTCGGTGAAGCCGACAAGCGGGACGGTGCCGGTGGCCGTGTTGAGAGTGCCGGTCAGGAAGCCGGAGATCTCGTCCTGCACCGTGAGCGACAGCGCGATGGAAGGATCCTGGATGCAGTGCCAGTGGCCGTCGACGGGATCGGCGGACGCTGGCGGTTGAAATGGTGGTGGCCAGTTTGGCGGGGTGCCGGGCGGGCGAGGGACGTAGGTCAGTTTGTCGGGATAGCTGCCGATGATGTCGACGACGCCCGGGTCGACCGCGGTGGCGACGAGGTCGTGGATCAGGATGAGATTCGGAGTGCCGTCCCTGACGATCATCTGACCGCTGAAGCCGGAGACGTAATGCCAGCTCGGGTCGGGCGTGCCGCCCTCGAACGAACGCCAGAGGATGCTGAAGGCGAGGCTCTGTCCGTTGCCGTTGGTGGGCGGGTTGGGGTCGGTGAACCCGATGACCCAATACGCTCCGGATGAACCGGTCGTGGAGGAGTAGGTGCCTACGACGGCGCCGTCGTCGAATTGCAGAAGCGTGACGACGGAATCGTAGACGTTGACCCATGAACCATTCACGTTCACGACAACCTCCTTACAGCCGTTGCGGCTGCCGCGGCCGCGTTGCGAATGCGGTCTTGCTCGTTGTTTGAATCAGTTGAGGACCGTCGACCTTGTTGAAGATCCACATTCCGACGGGATCGAGGTGATAGCCGGCTTCGTTCACGGTCACGCTGTATTCGTAGGTCGTGTAGAGCTGGTCCATGAGCACGGAGCCGACCAGAACGAGGCCGTTCAGCCCTAGCGGGTTGAATTGCGGAAGGGTTTGGCCTTGCTGGGGGCCGGCCTGGATATCGACCATGTAGACCGAGGGCGGGACGACGATGTTGGCGGGAGTGCCGGAGACGGTCATCCCGGCGACGAGCGTCACGTCGGGTTGCGGCGAGGCAGCCACGAGTTGCAACGTCGTATTCATGATGTTGTCGTCGCCCTTGAATTGCGACGAACCGCTGTCGAGCGCGAACTGCTGATTGGCCGCTACGAGTTGATCGCCGACGATGTACTGATAGAGCGGCGTCGTCCAGATGTAGGCCACGCCGGGGAGTTGCGTGTACGGCGTCCACGGCAGAAAAACCGCCGAGTACGGATCGATCGCGGCGAGGTCGACGCCGCCGAGGAGCACGGTGCCCTGGCCGGTAGCCGGATCGGTGGAGAAGGAAACGTAGGGAAGCTGCGGATCCATCAGACCGGCGCTCATCAGCTGCGGGACGATGAACGACGTCTCGGGATCGGCGAACAGGCTGCCCGAGGGGATGCCGATGCCGCCGTCCCAATTCAATTGTTCGAACTGCGAGCCGGCGTACGACGCGGAAAGGAACATCGCAAGATCGACTTGCGCGCCGGGAGTGAGGGCAACGACGTCTTGTCCTGTCTCAACGACCATCGAGCCCCACGGACCGAAGTTGACCGTCTGCTGCGTCTGATCGATCCATTGAAACGTCGATGAATCCTGGTAGACGAATCTTCCGCCGCCGTAGTGCTGACACGACGTAGGTGCACAGAGGCTCGACGTCGTCCAGACGAAATTGCCGCCGGTGTCGAGCATGATCCGCAGTGGCTGGCCTGGCGTGCCGAGGTTCATGTTTGCGAACCACTGGCTTGCGCCGTTGTTCTGATACGGCCCGGCCACGAGCGGAACGCTCAACGCCTGCCCTGTCAGGGCAGAGGGCGCCAACGCCACGGCTTTCGATGCAAGCGTTCCGGCAGCGGTGGCGGGACGAACAATTGATCGGGGAGCTCTTCCACGCATGGGGATCTCCTTCAGTCAATGCATAGATACGGATGGTTGGTTTGTGCATTCTTGCACATTTTTCAGCGATAATGATTTCCTTCCCAGCATGACCACATCCACCGCAGACATCCCGGCATTCGCTGCCGGCAGCTTCGCCGGACGCACGCGCGAATTGGCTCGCTTGCAGGAGGCGCTCGACGATGCTCAGGCCGGCAGGCCGGGCGTTCTTCTCCTCGCCGGCGAGGCAGGCTCGGGAAAATCGACGCTGCTCGCGGAAGTCATCCGCCGGGCGGACGCTGCGTCCTTCGCGTGGGCGATCGGCGAGTGCAGTTCCGCGACCGGCGCGGGCGACGCCTATCTGCCCTTTCGCGACATCCTGAAAGTTCTGACCGGCGATGCGGAAGACAAGCCGCAGTCCGGCGCGAACATGCTCTCGGTGGCGCGAAAGGTTTTCATCTCCATGGCGCCCGATCTGATCAACGTCTTCATCCCCGGTTCGAAGCTGATCGCATCCGCGGGGATCGCCGTGGCGAAGGAAGCGGGTTGGATGAGCAAGGATCCGACTCCGGCCAAGCGTCCGACCGAGCTCGATCAGGAGAAGATTTTCCGGCAGTACACGGATGTGCTGCAGGAGGTGGCGAAGGATCGGCCGCTGCTCATCGCGCTGGACGATCTGCAATGGGCCGACGCGTCGTCGATCGCGTTGTTCTTTCACATCGCGCGGCAGATCAAGCAGGCCAAGCTTCTTCTGATCGGCACGTATCGGCCGAATGACGTGACGATGGGCCGCGGCGGCGAACGCCATCCGCTCGAGCAGGTGCTCTTCGAACTGAAACGCTATTTCGGCGATCTCGTCATCGACCTCGGCGAATCCACATCCGACGAACGCCGCGCCTTCATCGATCAGATCGTCGACAGCGAGCCGAATCGCATCGGCGAGTCGTTTCGTTCCGCGCTGCTGCTCCACACGCACGGTCATCCGCTGTTCACGGTGGAGCTGGTCCGCTACCTGCGCGAGCAAGGCAGTCTTGCGCAGGAACGCGACGGAACGTGGACGGTGGCGCGCGAGGTGTCGTGGTCCGAGCTGCCGCCGCGGATCGAAGGCGTGATCGGCGAGCGGATCGGCCGCCTCGAAAACGAGCTACGCGAGATTCTTACAGTGGCCAGCGTCGGTACGGGCACGACCGATTTTCTCGCGCAGATCGTCGCGCAGATCCAGAACGTCGACGAACGGCGGCTGTTGAAACTGCTGTCGGCCGATCTCACGAAGCGGCACGGACTCGTGCTCGAGTTGTCCGTGCATCGGCGCGGACGGCGCGTGCTCGCGCACTACCGGTTCGCGCACGCGCTCGTGCAGCAGTACCTGTACGGAAGTCTCAGCGACGCGGAAAAGATGTTGATGCACGGCGACGTGGCCGCGCTGCTGGAAGAGATGTACGAAGGCGATACCGATCAGATCGCGACCGATCTCGCCTATCACTACGACCAGGCGGGCGATGTCGAGAATGCGCTCCGCTATCTGGAGATCGTGCTCGAGCAGGCGCTGCGAATGAGCGGGTATCGCGAGGCATTGGTCCACGCCACGCGCGCGCTCGAATTGATCGATCAACTTCCGAATACGCCGGAGCGCGCGAAACACGAATTCATCCTCATCCTGCGCTGGTCGGTGGCGATCAAGGTTCTGCAGGGCTGGGCGGCGCCGGTTCTGAAGCCGCGCTACGACCGCGCCCGCGAGCTGACCCGGCAGTTTCCCGATTGCCCCGAAGCCACCCAGTTTCTCTTCGCGCTCTGGACGTACTACCTCGTGCGATGCGAGCTGGCCGAATCACGCGAAACGGCCGCGCAGTGTCTCGAAGTCTCGCAACGGATCGGATCGGCCGAGGGCGTGCTGGCCGCGCACACGTCGATCGCGAACAGCTCGTTCTGGAGCGGCGACCTCGCCACATGCGCCGAGCACACGCGCCAGGCGATCGAGCTCTACCCGAGCGTCGACACGGCGACGCATCTGCTGGAGTACGGCATGGACACGAACGTGATCGTCAATCAGTTCGGAGTCTGGATTGCCTGCCTCGAGAACCGTTTCGACGATGCGAGAAACGAGTGGGTTGCGTTCCTGCCGCAGGCGGAAGCGCTGAATCATCCGTTCAGCCTCGTCATCGCGTTGAACACCGGCTCGTGGATGTATCAAATGATCGGCGATCATGTCCGATGCGGAGACGTCGCTGACCGGTTGCTCGACCTCGCGCGGTCGCATGGCTTCCCGTCCTACCAGGGCCTCGGCGTGATGATGCACGGCTGGGCCACGAGTTTCGAAAACATGGCCGACGGCAGCAGCGAGATCCAATCAGGATTCGAGAGGTGGCGCACCACGGCCGGTCCGCTGGTGACGACGTACTTCTCGATGCTCTACGCCGACGCGCTCGTGCGCGCGGGGCGTCATGACGAGGCCGCGTCCGTCGTCGGCGGCGCGTTGCAGTTCGCCGAGGAGAAGGGGGAGAAAGTGTTCATGCCCCTTCTGCAGAAGATGCGGCTCGCGGTCGCGAGCTGACCAATTACAAGGGAGCCCCAATGGCAAAGAAGACAGTCGATTCCGCATCAGACATCGTGAAGGCAGCGATCTATCCACCGATCGGCATCGCTCGTGTCGGCAACAGCGAGGACGAGTACTTTCTCGCGCCCGAGGTTCCTGATCCGCTGCCGGAGCGGCCGGGGTTTTATCGCGACTCGAAAGGCGCGTTGAAGCGTCAGGCCTCGCGCTTTCGCATTTATGGTCTGAACGCGGACGGCGTCGCGGTGCGCGAATTGACGGCCGCCGATGCAAAGATCGAGTGGCAGGTCCATCTCGCGAACACGAAAGCGTCGTGGTACCAGTTTCAGCTCGCGCTCGACATCCCCGAGGCCGTCGATGCGCCGCCGACGCTGCTGCGGAATGCGACGGTGTCCGACCGCGCGTCGCTCAACATCGATCCGGGTCCGCGCCGCATCACCGGCAAGAGTCAGCACGGGAAAAAGTACGCCTTCGACAACGGCAAGTTCCTGGGCACCACCGTCTACCTCGGCGAACTGCGCACTGACGACGCCGGCCGGCTGATCGTTCTCGGCGGCCGCGGCGTTTCCGCGTCGCACGACAAGAGCAAGGCGGTGACGTTCGCAAACAACGAGGGATGGCACGACGACGTCTCTGACGGTCCGGTCACCGCGGCCGTGACGTTCAACGGAAAGGAGTTGCCCGTCGATCCTGCCTGGATCGTCGTCGCGCCGCCGAACTACGGGCCGATGCAGAAGTCCGTCCGCACGATGTGGGACCTCATGCGCGACGTCGCCATCAACGCCAAGGCCTTCAAGGCATTGCCGCGGCCGGTGCGGCCATCGTTCGAGCAGGACATTCGCCCGCTGTTCGAGCGGATGACGCGGCTGCAATGGGTGAACGCCGGTTTCGCCGCGGCGTTCGGATGGCAAGGTCCGCAGGATTTCTCGCAGCCGGAGTGGCTCGAACGGCTCGCGAACAAAGACGACGCGGAGCGCGAACTGCGCAGAACGATTGCGAATCACTTCCGCCTCTTCGAACGCGACTCCTGGTCGCCGACGCCGTGGCCGTGGCTGTATGGCGACGCGATGAACATCCCGCCGGCGCAGACGCCGCGTCAGCACGCGGAGCTCACCGATACGCAGCTGCGCTTTCTCAAACAGTGGGCTGACGGCGACTTCGACGCCGACTACGAGCCGAATCCGAATCCGCCGCGCCGCATCGAGGACGTTCCGCTCGCCGAGCAACCCGACACGCTGACGAAAGCGTCGCTGGAAGATTGTCTTGCCGATGCGTTCCATCCCGGCTGCGAGATGACCTGGCCGCTGCGGACGGACACGATGTACATGGCGCCGTTCCGCCTTCTTCATGTCCCCGCGGGATGGATCGAGCCGCAATATGCGCCGCCGATCGATAGCGCGCTGACCCTGCCGAATGGTCCGCTGGCCGCGCAGGGTCCGGGCGGCATCACGCGCTGGATGGCCATTCCGTGGCAGACCGACACGGCCAGTTGTCGCTCCGGCTACACGCGAACCTACGACCCGTATGTGCCGACGTTCTGGCCGGCGCGCGTGCCGAACAACGTGCTCACCGAGGAGAACTATCGGAAGGTGATGGACGAGAATCTGCCGCTGGGCGACCGGCTGTCCGCCTTCGCGACGCGCTCGAATTGGATCCGTCCCCTCGGCAATGGCAGATATACCGATCACATCAACAACATGGTCGCGCACTTCGGAAAGATGGGCGTGGTCGAGGTTCGCGAAGGGCCGAGCGATCGCGAGAACTTTCCGGCCGTGATCGAGGTGGAGCAACTCCACGCCGCACATCATGTGCAGCGTTTGCTGAAAGCGCTGCCGGCGGCCGAGAAGGTTCCGAGCACTGAGGGCGCGGAGCGCGATATCGATCTCACCGGCATCGAGAAAGTGAATCGCTTTCCGCACGGGTTGTCGCAACGCCGCTGATGCGGACGGTCGACGTGCTCATCGTCGGAGCAGGGCCGGCCGGCGCGACGGCGGCCCTGAACCTCGCGCCGTTACGTTCGGTCGCGGTGGTCGAGCGGAGCGCCGCGCCGGCGC
>JBAVBF010000688.1:0-6775 GCA_049586115.1 Thermoanaerobaculia bacterium
CAATGCGAATGTAAAGAGCGGCTCGGTTCAAATGATAGGCCACTGACCTCAATTTAGAGGTTCCCGTGCGGCGTTCCGGGCGAGACGCCAGCGTTCCGACGCGTAACCAAAAGTTCGCTTACGTTAAGGCCGTTGAGATGACAGTCGCAGCCTCTCCAGAATCTTCTCGTGCACGCCTTCGAACGATCCTGACGACATCACCAGGATCACGTCATCCGGCTTTGCATCGCGGGCGACGACATCAGCAATGCTGTCGATGTCGTCGATCTGTTCGGCGGGGATGCCGTCGGCGTTCAGGCGCTCCACGATCGCGGGGACCGACATCATCTTGTCGAGGCCGTAGCGTGTTTCATAGCGGCCCTTGTGAAAGATCGGACCGACGATGACGCGGTCCGCCTGATGGAACGCATCAATGTAGCCGTCCTCGAATTCCTTGCGGCTCGATGAGATCGAACGCGGTTCGAAGAGCGCCCAGATCCGTTGACCGGGGTAGCGTCGCTTCGCGCCAGCGAGCGTGGTGTCGATTGCGGTCGGATGGTGCGCGAAGTCGTCGATCACCGTCACGCCGCGCTCCACGCCGCGAACTTCCATCCGCCGCTTGATGCCCTGGAACGTCTCCAGTCCGCGCTGGATCTCCTCCGCCGAAACGCCGCGCATGCGGGCGATGGCGATGTCGGCGAGCGCGTTGACGACGTTGTGCTGGCCGGAGAGATTCGTGCGGAAGCGAAACCATTCGCTCCCCTCCCACCAGGCGGTGAATGCGTTCCCTTCCGGTAAAAACTCGACGTCGGCCGCGTAGATATCGGAGCGGGGCGACATGCCGAACGTGAACCAGCGGCCACGAGCGTCGGAACGAAGCGACATCACATTCGCGTCGTCTCCATTCGCAACGATCACATCCTCGGACGCGACCTGCTGCACGCCGTGGCGGAACGCTTCGATGATCGCCTCGAGGTTCGCGTAGATGTCGGCGTGATCGAACTCGATGTTGTTCAGCAGGAACGTGTTCGCGTGATAGTGCAGAAATTTCGGACCCTTGTCGAAAAACGACGTGTTGTATTCGTCGCCTTCGATGACGAACTCCGGACCGTCTCCCAGCTTGAAGTTCTGATTGAAATTGAGCGGAATCCCGCCGACGACCATGCTCGGATCGCGGCCGGCCGACTCCAGCAGCCACGCCATCAGCGACGTCGTCGTGGTCTTGCCGTGTGTCCCAGCCACGACGATCGAATGCTTCTCTTTGATGAAGAGCTCGTGAATCGCCTCGGGCATCGACGTATAGGGCAGGTCGAGCTCCAGCGTGCCGGCTGCTTCGGCGTTGGTCGAGGCCGCCACGTTGCCGATCACCACAAGATCGGGATGGAACGTGATGAGGTGGTCCTTCGTATACCCCTCGAGTACGGCGATGCCGAGGCGATCGAGATAGGTCGACATCGGCGGATAGACGTGCTCGTCGGAGCCGGCTACCTCATAGCCGCGCTCCTTCAACATTCCGGCGAGCGAGGCCATGGCCGTGCCGCCGATGCCGATCAGGTAGACCTTTTTCAGAGGTGGTAGTTCTTTGACGTGAGCCATTGCGGTGCGGACTGAGCAAGAAGCATGTCCGGGAGCGCCGATTGTAGAATGACAGGCTGTTACGCAGGGAATCGTCATTCGCGGCAGGGTGTTCGAATCCGAGTCCACGAGTACTTTTTCAGCCGTTCAACACAGGAGGATTTTGTCCATGTCGTCGAAGCGAATTCTTGTCGTCATGATCGCGGTCGTGGTCGCGTTGACCGCCAGCCTTTCCTTTGCCGCCGATCAGCCGGCCAAAGCGAAGAAGACGGCGGTTGCCGCCGAGAAGAAGGCCGAAACCGCAAAGGAAGCAGAGAAGGCGCCCCGCCTCACGATCGTCGAGCCCGTCAAGGATTACGGCACGATCGCCAAGGGCGAGAAACTCGACTGGTCGTTCCTCGTCAAGAATACCGGCGACACCGACCTGCAGATCATCGCCGCCAAGCCTGGCTGCGGCTGCACGGTCGCTGACTTCGACAAGGTCATCAAGCCCGGCGAGACCGGCAAGGTGACGGCGCACGTCGATACGACCGCATTCGCGGGCCCGATCGCCAAGACCGTCACGCTCGAGACGAACGATCCCACCACGCCGACCTCGCAGCTCACGATCCACGCGATCGTGAAGCCGTACGTCGAGGCATTCCCGGCCGGCTTCGTCCGCTTCAACCTCCTCCAGGGCGACGCCGACACGCAGTCGGTAATGCTCTACTCCGAAGAGGATGAGCCGTTCCAGGTGACGAAAGTCGAGCTGCCCATCGATCCGGAGACAAACGAGCCGGTGAAGTGGGTGAAGACGACCTTCGACAAAGTCGCGGACGCCGACAAGGCGCCGAACGTCGGCCGCCCGGGCCAGGATCAGTACAAAGTGAACATCACCGTCGGCGGTCCGAACGGGCGTGTCGGTGCGCTGGCCGACAAGGTCCACATCTACACGAACTCGAAGCATCAGCCGGACTACTTCGTCAGCATCTCCGGCGTGATCCGTCCGACCTTCCGCGTCGAGCCGTCGATGCTCAACTTCGGCGAAGTGACGCCGAACGACGTCTCCGCCACGCGCATGGTCATGCTGCACTCGAACAACCTGAAGGCGCCGGAGTCGTTCGTCGTCTCGAAGGCGGAGTCGAGCGTTCCCGCGATCATCCCGAGCGTGAAGCCGAGCGCGAACAAGGGCGAGTACGAAGTGACGTTGCAGATCGCCAAGGACGCCAAGCCCGGCGACGTCGACGGCGCAGTGACCATCTACACCAACGACAAAGTGAATCCGGTCGTCAAGGTCCCGATGAAGGCGACGATCAAAGCCGCGACGCCGGCCGCGGCAGCGTCGAAGTAAGAGCAATCAATCGAACTTCAATCGAAAGGCCGCCCGCGAGGGCGGCCTTTTTGTTCGCGCTCACTGCACGCGTGAACGCCAGTAAGCGGGACGTCGGCTGTGGTGGGCGATCGCGATGATGGTCTCAACTCTTCGCCGAGAATCATGTAGATGATTCCGTACGGCCACCGGGTGATAGTTCGGCGGCGCACGGTCCCGCAATTCGACGACCGATCTGCGGGAACTGAAGCAATAGGGCGAATTCGGCTTCGACTGCTTCCACGAACCGCTCGCCATATCCGGGTCGCTGCTCGTCGTAGTAGTCGCGCGCCTCGAAGAGCTCGCGGCGAGCATCGTCACGAACGACGAGAACGCTGGCCATACTTTGCGCGCAGTTCGCGTATCACGTCGTCGCCCGGGATGAGTACAGCGGTTCCGGCCTCGACTTCGGCAACTCGGCGATCCACTTCCGCTTCCCAAGCTGCGTCGATCTCACGCTCTTCAGGCGTCCGTGCGCTCTCCCAAAGCTGTTCCGCGAGCCAGCTACGCTCTTCCAGAGTCAGTTCCATTGCCTCTTCGCGCACTTCTTCGAACGTTCGGGACATGGTCGAAGTGTAGCGCCGTTCAATTCACGATCGAAATGCCCACGCCGTCGCCGGCGGCGAGGACGATCGTGGTCAGACGTGGGTCGGTGGTGATCCGTTTGTTGAACGCGCGCAACGCATCCGTGGACGCCTCGTGGACCTCCTCGGCGACTTTTCCACCCCAGAGCAGGTTGTCGCAAACGATCATCGCGCCCCTGCTGAGTTTCGGCAGGAGTTGATCGAGATACTGCTCGTACTCGGTCTTCACGCAATCGATGAAAACGAAGTCGAATGGACCGTCGAGCGTGGGCAGAACCTCCAGCGCCTTCCCCTGATGGAAACGCACCTCACACGCAAGCTGCACCTCGGCGACGAACTGTTTGGCCGTCGCAAGGATGTCGCGATCGAGCTCGATCGTCTCCAGCACCGCGTCCGATGCGCATTCGCGCCCAAGGACGACGACGGAGTAGCCGATGTTCGTGCCGACCTCGATGAGATGCTTGGGCTGCTTCGCCCTCACCAGTATCCGCATGAGCTGCCCGACCTCGGCATCCGCAATCGGATGACCATGCTCCGCGGCAAACTCCTCCATCCGGGCCAGCAGCGCGTCGCGAGGAGCGAGCAGCGTGTCGAGATAGTCGGCCTGGACGCGTTTGATGACCTGATCGATGCGCGATTTCATGCGTGAGATCATAGCCCCGTGACTGCCCCCCGTCTGAGAATCGCGGCACGAGCAGTTGCGTCCGAATCCGTTCTGGCATTCATCGTCAGCGCGCTGCCTGCCGTAGCCACCGCGGCGCCGCCACTTCCCGAGACCATCGAGACCGCGGACGATCTCTGGAAGCTGCTGAAAATCACCGATCCGCCGAGCCGGCGCATGTCTGGATTCAAAGCCACGATGGCGGTCGTCCGACGCGACAACGAGCGCAAGCTGCTCGACCAGTACGGCGACACCGCCGGCCGCGGCGCGGTGCCGGCAGGTTTTGAAGCGCTGGACGCCGATTGCGGCGATGCCGCGCCGGTGCGGAGCTACGTTCGCCGGCCTTCGCGTGATGGCGCTCCGGTCGTGCTGATGCTGCACGGCATGTACGACAGCAAGCAAAGCCGGTACATGCACGTGACCGCGGCGTCACTGGCGAGCAGCGGCCTCGGCGTAGCGATCCCCGACCTGCGCTGGCACGGCGAGCTTTTCAACAACGCGTGCAAACCGACGTTCGGAATCCGCGAAGCCGGCGATGCCATCGCTTGGGGACACGTACTCCGCAAACATTTTCCCGGCAGTCCGCTGCTCCTGTTCGGCTTCAGCCTCGGCGCGCTTTACGTCATCAACACGATGTCGCGCGACCGGGACCGCCTCTTCGCAGGCGGCATCGCCGTCTCGCCGCCCGCCGCGCTGTCGGAAGTGATCCCGCATCTCGACCAGCCTCCCGGCTTCCTCCGTCATCCGTTCCTGGCCTTCATCCGCCAGTTTTTCCACGAGGCGCTGACGATCCGTATGAAGTCCGCCGGCCTGCAGCCCGACCGGCGGCGGCTCTTCAGCCAGTTCGTGGCGTGGCTCGACGACGAGACGAAAGCGCTCCGGCCGGATGGACGCTCGCTGATTGAGACCGTGGAGCCGTCGATGCAGTTCGACCGCATCGCCGCGCCGCTGCTGATCATCGGAGCGCGCGACGACACGGTCTTTCCGCCCGCGGCGCTTGAGTCCCTCGCGCGCGCCGCGAAGTCGCAGCCACTCGTCCATATCGAAAAGACACCGCACGGCGGCCACATCGGCATCGGCGCGGCCTATCCCGAGTGGTTCGCCCCACTTTGCGCGCGCTTCGCCTGGCTCGCGCCGCTGCTGCGCTAAACCTTCGTCGGAGTAACGTCGACGATGGGACTCGTCGGCGGCTTGGATTGCGCCCCGCTGAGAGAAAGCGTCTGCCCCTGCGTTTCGGCGACAGGCTCAACGACCGGCCCGCAAAGCAACAGATAGAGCGCGCGCACCTTCGTCGCCGGAACTTTTGCGGACGCGCTCAACTCTTCGATCGCGGCACCGACACGTTGCCCTTCGCTCCGAAAATACTGCTGCAGTTCCTCGCGGCCGAGGATGCCGGTCGCGGTCACCCAGGGGCGATATTGCTCACGCATGCGGCTCGCCAGCCAGGCCTGATCGCGCCACGTCGCCAACTGCGTGTAGCTGTAGCCGGTGCGGATGGCCAGGTCGAGGGAATCGCTGTGCTCGAAAAGCTCGACGCTCTCATACCCTTCGGATGCAAGGCGTCCCTCATCGCTGATTCCAACACCGGGCAATGTGCGCACAGGAGTTGCGGCGATCTCACTCTCGATGCGCAGAAAAAATCGGGCGACGCTTTGCAGATATACGAGCCCGCGATCCGGGAAGAAGCCGAGAAAAAATGCGAATACCGGAAGAAGCTGTGCGAACTGCGCGTCCGTGAACTTCCCAATTGACATCAGCGGAATGGCGAAGCTCAGCACGAGCGCGAGCACGCTCGCGAAGACCATTCGCACCGTTCCGGCGATGAGTGTGTGCGGCGTCAGATCGACGTTGAAGTAACTCCAGATCAGGTTGCTGATGGCATAGATGTAGGCGCCGAGGAATCCGAACTGAAATGCGCAGAGAGACAGCAGAACCTGCCGGAACATCCCCAGGTTCGGAAAGAGGTAGTTCTCCATCTTTGCGCCGGCCAACAGCATGTTCGTGCCGCGGCCGTAGTCGACGCCGATGCCGAAGAAAAACACCGGTTTCGATAGCAGAAGAATCGCTACCCCAAAGGCGATGGCGATCATCATTCCCACGAGGCTGGGGATATACGTACGCAACCGGAACTGCCGGTCGATGTGCTCTTTGATGTTCTGGATACACTCGTCGCGCGTCTCTCCCCAAACGGGTTTCTTCAACTGACCGGTCGGACCTTCGCAAAGCTCGCGGCGGAGGCGCCGCTGCTTCTCGTATTTCATCGCGCCGACGTAGTGGATGGTGAGGAACGGCACGATGAGCACGGCGAAGACGACGAGCAGGAGGTTGTATGTGAAGAACCAAGCGTCGAACCATTGCACCGATTGATCGATCTGCGTAAACGGACCGAACTTCTTCATCATCATCAGACGCCAGAACACGAGCCCGAGGAATCCCGCGGCGACCACGGCGAGTCCGATGCCGTTGACCCACAGCGACTTTCTAAGTTGGCGTACGTCGTCCAGTTCCGCGTCAGTCATGGTTCCTCCGCGCTGCCTCGGCGGCGCGCCGTAGTCGTCAGGATGGAAGGATTGCCGCGGGATTATGGCACAAGGCCGCAAATAACGTTACTGCACCTCAATGCGCATC
>JBAVBF010000689.1:0-3496 GCA_049586115.1 Thermoanaerobaculia bacterium
GCACCGAGGCCATCAGCCAGCTCAAAGACGGCAGAATGGTGGCCCGGCAGAAAGCTCACGTAGTTTTGGAGTGAATCGTGGCCCGACATCCCGCCGGGCGCCACACTATTTCGAACGACATCACCTTCGGAAGTAAGAGTAACAACTCCGCCGTACATGTTGAGCCGAGTGACCATTTCATCGCTCAATAGGAACTGGTAGTTGTCTTTGCGACGAGCCTTCGTGAAGACGATCATCGATACAGGATCTGTCTGGCTGACCTTGATAAGCATCGCGTGATCCGGTGTTGCGCGATACACCAATTCGGTACCTTCCGCCTTCTCGATGACATTCACGTCATATCGTCGTATCGTGCCAGCGTAGCTGCCGGTCCCCCTGAATGTGACCATCTTGCGGCCTGGCGTCGTGAAGGTATGTACAAGCTCGTTGGCGGGTTGCTGCTCGACACGTCCATCCCCATAGTTCGCGAGCACAAGTTCATTGGATGCTGCGTCGGAAAGACTCCCGGGGTCGACAAGTTGTCCATCCCCGTCGCCGCGCGCGAAGTTCACAGAAAAGGTGCGCGGCACGTTGACGAGCGCCAGTCGCGGCTCCTTCGACACTTCGTCTGTCTTCGCTTTCTGCAGTACTAATGTATTCCGAGGTCGAGGATCCTTTCGTTTTCTAATGCGCATGTGTCGCAGGCGTTGATCGGCCCGCTGATCTTCTGTCGCAGGCCGGATCCAACCGCGATTCGATACACATACTTGGTTGCCGAGGCTATCGTGCGATCTTCATAGCAGTAGGATGTGCGGCCGCGCGTGTGCTCGGCCCAGAGGTGCTCGGGCTGCGTGATGTCGCGTCCATCCCGAAGAACGTGAAACGCGCGCTCAGGCTCATTGCCGTTCGATTCCCAACAGAACACGTAGGACGGAGTCGGCGCGTGACTACTGTCCCACCACATCCCGCTTGATGGTTCTCCAACGAGCTGGAAATAGTGAGTCGCGCGGTAGTAAGCAATCGCGCCGATCGAACAGGACACACCGAGCAGTATGCCGATAACGGCCCACGCGGATTGCTTCGCTCTGATAGCCTCAAGCCCCCTGAGAAGCCGTTGAGCCGGGATTGCGTCCAGAAACGCAGCAAACCAGTCGAGAATGATTTGTCGTGCGCCTCGCGCACCTCGCGTGGCGATTCGTGCCGCGTCATTCCAAGGATCGACGGGAATGGATTTACTGTCGATCACGATGACCCCATAGATCGCGACGTTCACACCACGACGACTGATTCGCAATTCGGCCGCGACCTTGCGACGTGCCCCGGTGACATCTTTCAGTTCCTCGTTTTCGAGAGCAACCGTCGCTAGCTTACCGTCCCATGTTCGGATCAGCCGCTCCCACGTCGCGGGACTTCCAATTGCGCCACCGCCCACCGAGTCACCTAGAGCGGCCTTCCTCTCCGACTGAGGTGTCGCCTCGAACATTGCGCGGCCCCACCGCGCAAACTCTTCGATAGTCCTGCAGAGGGCGGGATTCGCCGTCTCGCCGGTGACGTCGACAAGCTCGACCAACAACTTGTCGAACGTCCATCGTTGCTTCCGGCTGCCGTCGGTGAGCGTCATGGCGATTCTTTGGCGCAATTCGTCAACGAAGAATGACAAGAATTGCCTCCGCCGAGCCTCGGACGCCTCGATTTCGACGGTCCCGGCGCCGACCTCAGAACGAGTAGTAGCTCGAGTTTCCATCACCTATCCGGATCGCCCCCATGATCGCCTGACAGTGTTCAAAAAAGCCATCGAAGACGTACGCCTCTCGCAAGTGTGAGCCGCCATCGACGCCGACCAACGGCGATCAAAGGAAGCATGCTCACACCAGAAGTAGTAGCAAGCTCACGCCGTGGACGACCCGCCCGGAACGAAGGCTTCGTCACGGCAACGCGAGATGCGCACGTCAGTCGTTCGATTTCGTTAGGAGACGGAACGAAGATCTCCGTACGAATTGATGTCCACCCGGCGCTGCTCCTCGTCAATGGAGAGCGCCAACATGGCTAGCGGACACTGTCAGATCTGCGGCTTCCCGGAGCATCGCCGGTTCTATAACTACAAGACGCTCGGCAAACTACTCAACGACACCTCCTACGGCACGATCAAGACGTGGGCGTCCCTCACGAACACCTGGGTCAAGCGCGCCCATTCAAATCCGGACATCGGCTGGAATCAGCTGAAGCGCGCCATCAACAATCTGCCGACCGGCGCTCCGATGATCCTGCGGGTCCCCTCCGGCGGACAGGCGGCGCGGGCCTTCCGCCCCTTGCCGCCTCCGCTTGCGCCCCAGAGATACGAAGGTTGTGTGGCAGCCTCATGGGCTTACCGCGATTGCCTGATTGGCCCCGATTTCATAAAAACCGACCTCATCGCGGCGATCAACAGCAGGAAACAGCAGGCCGATCTGCTTCGCGGCGCAACGAACATCAATCGGGAGCGCCGCAATGGCTAGGCCACCCTTCTCCAAGTACGGTCTCATCGGCCAGAAGCGCATCATCACGTATCTCGATGAGACGCAACGCCAGAATTACGATCTGTTCATTTCCGAGCTTGTACTTCGCGAGGTGGAGGTCGGAGACCCCGAGATTGCTCGAAGTCGGATCGCGCTGCTTGCGTCGCCCCCTGCTGTCAATCCCCGAAGAAGCTGAACTACTCGCGCCCGTTCTGCTCCGCGTCGCCGGTTTGGCCGACAACGCGGCCACCGACGCGCTTCATATGGCGCTTGCCGCGGTCCCCGGTATGCAGTATCTGCTCACCTGGAACTGCAAACACATCGCGAATGCGGTTACGCGCCGGGCTGTTGAACGGCAATGCAGCGCAGCCGGGTATGATCCGCCTGTCATTTGCACGTCGCAAGAACTGATGGCGAGGTGAACGCAATGTGGGAAGATCCGATCGTCAAAGAAACTCGCGAAGCGCGCGCGGAGCTATTCGCTCGGTTCAACAACGACTTGGGCGCTTTGTGCAAATTTCTTCGCGAGAAGGAAGCGGAGCATCCTGAGCGAGTCGTGACACTCGAGCCGCGGCGTCCGGAGCGGGTAGCGTCGGCGAAGTAACGACTGTGAGATCGTCGTCGCGTCGCCGCAAGAGCTGAGACGCTTCCGAAGTACGATGCGTCAGTGACCGCACTTCGCGTTGATCCTGCCGTTCCTGCGCTACTCCTCGTGCTCATCGGCGGCGGGGAGTTTTCGTTCGGCGCGACGCGAGAGGTCGACGAGTTCCTGCTGCATAGCATGCCGGCGGATCGGCGGACGGTCGCGTTTATCCCTGCGGCGTCGGGATCGGCGGAGTATGCGGGGCATTTCGGCAAGTACCTGCAGGGCATCGATACGACTGTCGAGACGGTGAACGTCCCGATTTACCGCGGACGCGACAGCCGGCGGCAGAAGAACCTGACTGCGCTTCAATCCGCGGGGATGATCTACCTCGGCGGCGGCGTCACGAACAATCTGCTCGCCGTGCTGCGCGAGTCGG
>JBAVBF010000690.1:0-4544 GCA_049586115.1 Thermoanaerobaculia bacterium
GGAAACGATTTGAAACGAAATGGAAAAGGGAAAAAGACTGCATGAAGAAACTGCTCTCCGCCGCGCTCCTCTTAACCGCAACTCTTGCTTTCGCAAAAGACAAAGCCGATAGCAAGGTCAAGGTCCATGATCAGGACCACAACGGCAATCCAACCTTCGTCACCGGCGACATGGGCAAGCTCGGCCCCGGCTCCGACGACAAGGCTGCCAAAGACTTTCTGAAAGGGCAGAAAGATCTGCTCAATCTCGCCGGCACGGAAGACTTCGACCTCAAGAGCGTCGACAAAGACAAGCTCGGTCAGACGCACGTCAAGTTTCAGGAGACGTTGAAAGGTCTGCCGGTCTTCGGCGCCGAATACATCGTTCACTCCGACGCCAGCGGCAACGTCGTGGGCATGAACGGCCACGTCACGAAAGACGACCTGAACCTCCCGCGCAATCCGAGCGTCGATGCCGTGTCGGCCACGACGCGCGCCTCGGCGCAGGCTGGCATCAAGAACGGCCACGCGCTCGGCGCGTCCTCGCTCACGTACGTCATCAATGAGAAGGGCAACGCCTTTCTGACGTGGATGACGCGCATCGAATATGTCAACGCGCAGGGCCCGCAGATCGACAAGGTCTTCGCCGACGCGACGACGGGCGATCTCATTTTGACCGCCCCGGAGTACAAATACGCGAAAAGCCGCTCCACCTACACCGCCAACAACGGCACGTCGCTTCCCGGAACTCTGAAGCGGAGCGAGGGCAGCGCCAACATCGGCGACACGGCGCTCGACGCCGCCCACAATTTCGCCGGCAACGTCTACGACTACTATAAGAACGTGCACGGCCGCGACTCGTACGACAACGCCGGCGCCACGATCAAGTCGTCCGCGCACTATTCGACGTCCTACAACAACGCGTTCTGGAACGGCTCGCAGATGGTCTACGGCGACGGCGACGGAACGCAGTTCATCGCCCTCTCCCGCGCCCTCGACGTCGACGCGCACGAGCTCACGCATGCCGTCACCGAGCGCACCGCCAACCTGACCTACTCGAACGAATCGGGCGCGCTCAATGAAGCGACCTCGGACATCCTCGGCAACTCCTGCGAGGCGTATTCGCTCAATGCCGGTACGCCGAACGCGAACACCTGGAAAGTCGGCGAAGACATCTACACTCCCGGCACCTCGGGCGACGCTCTCCGCTACATGAACAACCCGACCGCCGACGGCTACTCGACGGACTATTACCCGGAACGCCTCACCGGCACCGCCGATAACGGCGGAGTCCACGGCAACTCCGGCATCGCCAACCTGACCTACTACCTCATGGTCATGGGTGGCACGCACCCGCGCGGCAAGACTGCGGTCAGCGTGACGCCGCTCAGCGCGACGGCATCGACCTCGCTCGATATGGCGCAGCGGATCTGGTATCGCGCGCTGACCGTTTACTTCACGTCGTCGACGAACTTCCAGGGCGCGCGCACCGCGACGGTGCAGGCGGCCACGGACCTCTACGGCGCAGCCGCGGCTGCGACGGTTACCGCGGCATGGGATTGCGTCGCCGTTCCGGGCGGCGGTGGTGGTGGCGGCGGTGGCGTGACCACGCTGACCAACAACCAGACCGTGACCGGTCTCTCCGGCGCCACGAACAGCTTCACCAACTTCAAGATCACGGTTCCGGCCGGACAGACCCAGCTGAAGATCACGATGTCTGGCGGTACGGGCGACGCGGATCTCTACGTCAAGCGCGGCGCGCAGCCGACGCTGAGCGTCTACGACTACCGTCCGTACCTCACCGGCAACAACGAGACCGTCACCGTGACCAATCCTGTTGCGGGCGACTGGTACATCAGCCTCAATGGCTACGCTGCGTACTCCGGTGTCTCGCTCAATGCGAACTACACCGGCGGCGCCGCGCAGTGCACCACGTACAGCGGATCGCTCAGCGGCACCGGCGTCTCGCAGTACACACCGAGCACCACGGGATACGTCTCCAGCGTCTCCGGTACGCACACCGGAAAACTGACCGGACCGGTCAGCGGCGCCGACTTCGATCTCTATCTCGAGAAGCTCTCCGGTTCGACGTGGAGCAGCGTGGCCTCCGGCCTCAGCTCAACGGCGAACGAAAACGTCAGCTACAGCGGCACGTCCGGCACGTACCGGTGGCGCGTTTACTCGTACACGGGCTCGGGCAGCTACACGCTCTGCATCGCGCACCCGTAATCGACCTTCATTCCTCACCGGCCCGCCGTGCGATCATGCGCGGCGGGCCCTTTTTTCTTATGAAACGATTTCTACTCGTCCTGCTGATCGCCGTCCCCGCGCCGGCCCCTGCGATGGCGATCGACCAGCCATCGGACCTCGTCAAATACCGGCAGTCGGTGATGAAGGCGATGGCCGCGCACATGACGTCGATCTCGCTCGTGGTGAAGAAGCAGGTGAGCGATCGATCGCAGCTCGCCGCCCATGCCACGTCCCTCCGCGACCTCGGCGACGGCCTGCCCAGGTTCTTTCCGCGCGGCACCGGCAGCGACAAAACGAAGACCGCCGCGAAGAGCGAGATCTGGCAACGATTTCCCGAGTTCGAAGCAGCGTCTGTAAAACTGCAGCGCGAAAGCAACGCGCTCGCCGATGCTGCAAAACGCGGCGACGCCAAGGCGTTCGACGCGCAGTTTGAAAGCGTCGCGAACGCGTGCGCTTCCTGCCACCGCACGTTCAGGGTCAGTGATACGGATTGATGTGGCACAGACACTCTTGTCTGTGCTTTGGCACGTTGCAGTGGCTGAGGTTCATTGAACGGTGATGAGGAGCAGATTGATTTTTTCAGCTCTCCCGGGCCTCACCAGCACAGACAAGAGTGTCTGTGCCACGCTGGCTCTCCTTCTATTTTTCATTCTCGGTTGTCATCACGAAACACCTCAGCTCGCCGCGAAGAAAACGGTCCCTGAATCCGACTTCGAATCGCTTCCCTCCCGCACTGCCTACGCCGGTTCCGCATCGTGCAAGGAGTGCCACGAGAAGGCCTTCGAGCGCTGGTCGCATGACTGGCATGCCCGCGCGCTGGCGCCGGCGAATTCGGCCAGTGTCGCCGGCGACTTCGGAAGCCGTCATTTCCGCGGTGAATCGAGCGAGGCCTGGATGTCGCGCAAGGGCGAAGACTTCGTCATGCGCACGCGCAACCGGGAAGGTCAACCAGCGGACTATCCCGTCTCCTGGGTCATCGGCGGCAAGCGGATGCAGGACAGTGTCACCGTCATGCCGGACGGGCGCTGGCAGGTGCTCCCGGTCTACTTTCACGTCACCGGCGGCGGCGCGTGGGTCGATTACAACGAGGCCAAACAGGGACACGTCACGCCCGATCACCCCTTCTTCTGGACGAACTTCCGCCGCACCGCGAACAAGGAATGCCTGGAGTGCCACGCCACCGGGATCGACGTCCGCTACGACCGCAATACGCACGCGTGGTCGACGGAGCTCGCCGACACCGGCGTCGCCTGCGAGGCGTGTCACGGACCGGGCGCGCGGCATGCCGAAACGAAAGAGAAGCGAGACATCGTCCGTCCCGATCACATCGACAAAGAGCTTTCTCTCTCCATCTGCGCGCGCTGTCACGGTCCGCGCGATCCGCTTTTTCCGCTGCTCGACGCGAAGGATCAATTTCGTCCCGGCGAGCGCTACGACGACCGCTACCAGGCGCTCGTCATCACCGACGGCACCGAGCGCTCCGGCGAGTACTTCGCCGACGGACGTCCGAGCAGCTCGACGTTCGAAACGCAGGCACTGCTGCAATCGCGCTGCTACCGGATCGGCGGCTCGACCTGTCTGACCTGCCACACTTCGCCGCACGCGGAAGCGCATGGCGAGAACGAGCTCAAGCCCGGCGCGCACGATACGTCGTGCGGCACATGCCACGCCGCGATCGCGGCGCAGGCCTCGGCGCACACGCATCACAAGAACGCGAGCTGCCTCGATTGCCACATGCCGAAAGTTCTCACCGGCGTTCTCGACCAGTTCGCCGATCACTCTATCGACGTCCCGAACCTCCGCAACACGATCGCGCACGGCGTTCCGAATGCGTGCGGCGTCTGTCATCGCGACAAATCCGCTGGCGTACTCGCGGCGGCGCTCGATTCCTGGTGGCCCGATGCGCGTCAGCGCAACGAACGGCGCGTCCGACTCGCCGATGCAATCGACGAAAAGACGGCGGCGTCCAGTCTCCCTGCACTTTCCGCCGTCGTTCGCGATTCGACCGAGGCACCGACGTTGCGCGGCGCGGCAGCGGTGATCCTCGCGCAGCGCTTTCCCTCTGCCGCGGCGGACGTCATTGTTCCGCTGCTCCACGACCCCGACCAACTCGTCCGCGCCCGTTTCGTCGAAGCCGTCGGCTACGCGAACGCGCGCCAATCAGCGGACGCCATCGCATCGCTCGTCGACGATCCGTCGATTCGCGTTCGCCAGAAGGTGGCGCTCGTCCTCGCATCCTTCGGCCACGCACGCGCGCCCGCCGCGCTCGCGAAGCTGACCAGCGATCCCGCCACGACGCATCTCGTCCGCCCGCAC
>JBAVBF010000691.1:0-3367 GCA_049586115.1 Thermoanaerobaculia bacterium
CTGCGGACTCTGGATCACGGCCGGCTGCGGCACGGAACGAACGACGGCCGGCGGCGGCGCCTGACGGCGAAACCGCTGCTGCGGCTGCCGCGCGTAGGCTGGCTGCGGTGGGGGTGGAACGTAGACGGGTTGCCGAACGACCGGTTGCTGATACACGGGCTGCGGAACGAACGCCGGCTGCTGTGCGAAGGCCGGATTCACGCGCGCCTGGGCCCAACGGGTACGAACGGGCTGCGGCACATACTGTTCGGTCTGCACGTAGGACGGTGAGTACGCGACGCGCGGAGCCTCATACACCGGCAGCTGGCGATGGATCACTTCGAAGAGCCGCAGTCCGACGACGCCGTTTCCGATCTGCGCATCGAGCAAGGGGATGAAGTCGGGGCGGTCGACGATGACCTGCGGTGCGTAGCGGACGGTGTCGACGAACTGCTCCGGCGGGAGATAACCGCGATTCAGAGTGCCGCAGAAGCGCGCCAGCCGGTCCTGCGGGACGCCGTAGTCGCTGACCGTGGCCACGGCCAGCGGCATCTCGACGAGATAGAGAATCGTGCGGCGGTCATAGCGCGGCGCGCGGTCGTAGCGCGTGTCGTAAACAGGCGTCCGTGCCGTTCTGTATGACGAATCGAAGCGCGGGACGTAGTTATCGCTCAGCACCCAGGCCGGCGTCTCATTGCCGCGGCGGACGTCGTAGCCATAACCGCGCACGCGTTGCTCGATTACGGTCACCAGCGCGTCGCCGACGACGCCTTGCGAGATCTCCGAATCGACGAACGGAAAAAAGTCGGGCTGCTGGACGACGATCGGGGCGTAGCGAACGGTCTCGACGAACAGCGGCGGCGGAACGTTGGCCGCATTCAGCCGCGATGCATAGAGTCCGAGCTGGTCCGGCTGCACACGGCCGGTTCTGGCGCAGGCATCGACGGCCAGTGGCATGGCGCACAGCGAGCGAAGTCCGCTGGTGTCGAGCGCCTGGACATGAGACGGCACCAACGCAAGGACGACGAGAATCGGAAGAAGTCGTTTCATGAGGTCACCTGCCGCGTTGACTGCAAGGAAGACGCCGTTACGGGCGATTTTGCTGGTCTGAGCAGCGGCCTCGTGAAGAAGAGGACGCTTCACGCGGAGCTCGCCTCCACGTGAACTGTCTCCCTGTAGAATCCGTGGATGACGATCGATCGAAGAGGATTCCTGGGATACGCCGCCCTTGGTTCCGCGCTGGCGCTGGCGAAACCGTTGAGCGCGGTCGCGCAGAGTGCGCCGAGCACGAATCCTGAGCTCGAGGAGATCACCATCGGCGAGCTGCAGGATGCGATGACCAGCGGGCGCTGGACATCGCGCGCGATCGCCGAGCGATACCTGGCGCGCATCGATGCGATCGACAAACATGGGCCGATGGTCAACGCGATCATCGAGCTGAATCCCGAGGCGCTGGCGATTGCGGATGCGATGGATCGTGAGCGGAAGGCGGGACATGTTCGCGGGCCGCTGCACGGCATTCCGGTGGTGATCAAAGACAACATCGATACCGCCGATCGGATGGCGACCTCCGCCGGTTCGCTGGCGCTGGCGGAGAATCACGCCGCGCGCGATGCGTTCGTCGTCTCCCGCCTTCGCGAGGCCGGCGCGGTCCTCCTCGGCAAGACGAATCTCAGCGAATGGGCGAACTTCCGCTCGACGCATTCGACGAGCGGCTGGAGCGGACGCGGCGGACTGACGAAGAATCCGTATGTGCTCGATCGCAATGCCTGCGGTTCCAGCTCGGGGACGGGAACCGCGATCGCGGCGAATCTCGCGGCCGTCGGCATCGGCACGGAGACGGACGGTTCGGTGGTCTGTCCGTCGTCGGCGTCCGGTCTGGTCGGGATCAAACCGACTCTCGGTCTCATCAGCCGCGCCGGCATCATTCCGATCGCGCACAGCCAGGACACATCCGGTCCGATGGCCCGCACCGTTCGCGATGCCGCCATCCTCCTCAGCATTCTCACGGGCGCCGACGAGCGCGATCCGGTGACGGTGTCGAGCCGGACGAAAGGTCACGCCGATTACACGCGCTTTCTCGATGCGGAGGGTCTGAAGGGCGCGCGCATCGGCGTGGCGCGGCAGTACTTCGGATTCAATGACGCCACCGACAAGGTGATGAAGGACGCCATCGCGCTGATCAAATCGCTCGGCGCGACGATCGTCGATCCCGCCAACATCGCCACGAACGGCAAGTTCGACGCAACCGAGAACGACGTGCTGCAGTACGAGTTCAAGACCGACATCAACAAGTACCTGGCGAATGCTCCGGCGTCGGTGAAGTCGCGCACGCTGGCCGATCTGATCAGGTTCAACGAGGAGCATCGCGCCGAGGAGATGCCGTACTTCGGTCAGGAGATCTTCGAGCAGTCGGAGAAACGCGGGCCGTTATCCGAAAAAAAATACGTCGCCGCGCTGGCGAAGAATCATCGGCTGGCGCGCACCGAGGGGATCGACGCGACGGTCGCCAAGCACAAGGTTGACGCGATCATCGCGCCGACCGGCGGCCCGGTCTGGGCAACGGACCTCGTCAACGGCGATCACTTCACGGGCGGCTATTCGTCGGCGTCCGCGGTCGCGGGATATCCGCACGTCACGGTGCCGGCGGGTCTTGTCTTTGGTCTACCGGTCGGCCTGTCGTTCTTTGCGGGAGCGTGGAGCGAACCGACGCTGATCAAGTTCGCGTACGCATTCGAGCAGGCGTCGAGGGCGCGGCAGAAGCCGAGGTTTCTGCCGACGGCCGGCCTGTCATCCTGAGCCGCCGAAGGACGGTCGAAGGACCCCCCTCGTGCTTGCCGTGTTGTACATGCCGCCGCCCAGCCGGGTTAGCAGGTTGGGGGTCCTTCGACCGTCCTGCGGCGGCTCAGGGTGACAGTGTTCACGGAACGGGACAGATGCCGTGCAGCATTTGCCAGGCGAATGAGATTGCGATCAGGGCGATGAAGGCGGCGTAGAAGGGGAGGAGGCGGCGTCTCACGTGAGTTCAACACCCGGGAGCGTCGTGACGAATTCCGCGCCGAAAAATTTCGCGGGGGTGAACGCGCCGGGGCGTTTCGGCGATGCGAGCAGTTGCTCGACCGCGGCCAGCGCGCTGATGACTGTGAATGCGTAGCCTTCCGGTGTGGTCATCGTCATCGTCACTTCGCGTTTTCCGTCGCTCACGCGGCCCCAAAGGTACGTGCGGCCGGTGGCGCGGCGTTCTTCGTCCGGTCCGGTGCGCCGGTTCGCGAATGTCTGGAGTGCGCGCTTGATCGGTTTGATCGCGAGCAGCGGAAAGAACGGGCGAAGGCGACGCATACGCGCGATCGATTTCGGCGACGCGGCGGTGTAGACGCGGATGTTCCGG